>JBAYEZ010000017.1:0-12418 GCA_041667485.1 Bacilli bacterium | reverse complement strand
GTGCCCTTTCTCTTTCATCGCCCGGATCACGTTCATCGTGGCGATCGTGGTACCGTTATTCTCTTTGCCTAAGACGTCGCAAACAAAAGTGATGACCATCGTTTATCTCCTTGGTTTTGAATGTTGCCTTTTAATTGAAATAGCTCGCCGCGAAGTTTCTTTTCTTCGTCCGGAGAGAAGCCCGCTTTGAGTTCGAGGGATTTCGCGCTCGCTTTCGCCGCGATCATCCGCCGATTTTTCACGTTTTGCGTTCGTTTGATCAACCGTTGATTCGCTAAGTGATCGAGCATCGCGGTCAAGGCGGCAGGAGCAAGGAAGAAGCGCTGAGAAAGCTCGCGGATGCTCTCGGGTCCTTCATTCCAGAGCGACATCAGGATCCGTCCCTGAGCGCCATTATACTGGGCTAAACCTTTTTCGGCGAGGAGCCGATTGAAAAGACAATCGCTTAGTTGCTTGATTTGGAAGATGAGGAAGCCGATGTCTTTTTCCATAAAAAATACTTCTATATTAGGAACATACTATATCGTAATAACAAAAGAAAGCGTTTACGGATTTTTTGGGATGAGGCGATAGATATCTGATGTTTTATTCTTGGATTTCTTTTGGGAAAATTCCGGTTCGTTTGTTCTTGATCGCGGCGCTGGCGACGGATGGGCCGATACAAAGCTATTTTTTTGACTGGACGAAATAAAGGGACCCTGTTCTCCCCCTCCCCAAGCGAATCGGCCTTATTCGCGAACGTATAATCGAAAATGGCAAAATGGCAAAAAAATCGTGGTGGCGCACAAGGAGAAAAAGACCGCGGGGAAAGAAATGACGTTCATTTCTATCGATTTTCTTTTTTTCTCATCGATGAAATCAAACCGAGTTTACCGATTAATTATGTTATACGTTCATCCAAATTCGATTTACAATGTCCAAGTGATGTTGACGAAAAGCAAAGATGAGCTTCTCAATGAAATTTTCAAGCGGCGCACGAATTTTATGGCTGCCTACGTGCCTTTGACCTCCTCTTTCTTTTCTTCGCCGTTTGTTTTCTTGACCGCCGGTTTGGCTGAATGGGGGCTCAAAGGCGTTTTGACGCCGAATGACCTCATTGAATCGATTGACCGCAAGAGCGAGATTTGCGAAGCGGAAGGCTATAAAGAATATAAGGAGGAACTGCGGCATCAGATTTTGCAGATGAGCGAATCCTCCTATGGCCACAACGTTGTTCTTCTTCCCCTCAAGATTCGCGAAGAAAGACACGTCTTCGCCCTCAGCGTCTTTCAGTTGGCTGATGAGGGCATCATCGCCTTCATCTTCGAGGAGTTCGATAGCAGCGTCATCAATTTTGAAAAACTGTTCTTCTTCTCATCGAAGGATGACCTGACGGGCTTATTCAATCTCCACACCTTTTATGACCACATGAAAAAGAATGATCGGCCCTTATATGCCGGTCTTTTCGACATCAACCATTTCAAGAACGTCAACGACGCCTATGGCCACGCCAAAGGAGACGAGGTTTTGGCCGAGATCGGCCGGCGAATGATCGGCCTTGCCTGCCCCGAGGAGATCTATTACCATCGTTCGGGCGACGAATTCATCTTCGTCTCATTCGTGATGGAACATGATTATCAGCTTCATCTGATTGAACGGATCGAGCGTCGACTCGAAGAAATCAAACTGGGAACCGACACGATCGAAGCCTCTTTCGGCCTCGTCAAAGTCGACCACCATGGCATGACGCCGATTGCGGGGGCGTACGATGACCGCGATAGCCTCTTGTTCGCCGACGTGGCGATGTATAAAGCCAAAATCGCGGGGAAGCGTTCCGTCATCCTCGAAAAAGATGAAGAGATTGACTCGCTTCTTTCCGAAGGCCCGCTCGAAGCGACCATCTCGCGGCTGGCCCGCACGTTGAAACGCTAGTCCTTTTCTTCATCAAGAGCCTTTCTTTGCGGTTGTATGTTCTTTGGGCGATGCCTAAAATGTTCTCATATGGCCAGAAATGTGGTCCAGAAAATTAAAAACCCCTGCAATCTTCGCTCCTATTGGCTGGCTCAGATTCCCCTTTGCCTCGCAATCGCCCTCACGGGTTTTCTTTATAACTTCGGCATGCTGGCCTCCCCGTATTTCGAAGGCCGTCTCGTCGATGCGATTTCCTCTCAATCCGCCTTGAAGGATGTGCTTTTCCTCGTTGGCATTTTCGTCGGGGTCATCGCCTTCGTTCTCCTTGCGCGCGCCCTCAAGCGTTACACGGTGCGCCGCTTCGCCAACAACACGACCTACGCGATGCGTTTGATCCTCGAGAACAACATTCTTCATCGCTCAGCGAAAACCGGCGATGACGCCTCGGTTGGATCCTTGCTTGCCAAGGTCATCTCCGACGTCGAAGCAACCGTCGAAGGCATGCGAAAACTCACGACGGAAATCTTCGATACCATCCTGATGTTTTTCTTTTACATCGTCTTCTTATTTCTCTATGACGCCACCATGACTCTTTTCGCCCTCATTCCCGTCGCCGTCGCCATCGTTTTTGCCTTCTTGATGCGCAAGCCGATCTATCGGGCTTCGACGTCTTCAAGAAAAGCGAACGCCCATCTGTCGAGCGGAACCTACGATTTCTACGATAATGCCTTGACCTACCGGATTTATGGACGGGACGAAGATAACGCGAAAACCTACGATGGTTTGCTCAAAGACTACGAGAAGAAAACCGTGAAATCGTTAGCGTTGACCGATGTGATGATCCCCCTTGCCGAAATCATCGCTTTGCTGGGTCTCATTCCGATTTTGATTTTGGGGCCGGAGAAGATGATAGCCGGCGCGAATTTGAGCGCACCGATTTCAGGCATTATGGCAGAAAAATGGACGCTTGGCGCCTTCACGACGTATTTGACGACCTTCGTCTTATTGGCCAATAAGGCTTCGAAGACCGCCAAACTGTTCGGCTCGATCGAGAAAGGACTTGCCTCGTGGAAACGAATCAAACCTATCATCGCCCCGTATCAGGATTTTCCTGAGCCGGTCGTGGTGGCTTCCTCGGATAAGCTCGAAATTAAGGGCCTCTCTTTGACGATTGAGGGCAAGCGTTTGATCAAGGACTTTTCTTTTGAGGCGAAGCGGGGCGAAATCATCGGCATCACGGGCCCGATCGCTTCGGGCAAAAGCGCGTTTGCCAAACTCTTTTTCCAAGCTTTGCCTTATGAAGGAAGTCTCGTTTGCTTTGGCAAAGAAGTCAAAGCCTACACCCCCGAAGAAATCGCCGGAACCTTCACCCTCATGCCCCATCATAACGAACTCTTTACCGCTTCGATCAAAGACAACATCACGCTCGGAGAAGAGAAAGACGTCCTTCCTTATCTCCATGAGGCTGCCTTTGATGAAGATCTCGAATCGATGAAAGAGAAAGAAAACACCATCGTCGGCAACGAAGGCGTCAAATTATCGGGCGGCCAGCAAGAGCGTCTTGCTCTCGCCCGCAGCCTCTATCACCGCAAATCCCTCCTCATTTTCGACGATCCCTTCGCTTCGGTCGATCCGAAAACCGAGCAAGAGATTCTCACCCACCTCCGCGAAGAATGCGGCGATTCGCTCGTTCTTCTTATCTCTCATCGCCTCACCTCGTTCAAGGATCTCGATAACGTGATTCTTTTCCATGGCGATGGCGTGGTTGAAGTCGGCAAGGAGGAGAAGTTATTGGCGAAGAGCAAACTCTATCAGACGCTCCACGCCCTCCAAGACGTAAAAGGGGGCGAGAAGCCATGAAGAAGAAATTCAGAGCCACTTCTTTTCTTTGGGCTTTCCTCAAAAAGCATTGGCTTATGGCTTTGCTTTTGCTTATCGCCCTCCTCGGAGCCTCGCTGTCGGGTTTGCTTCCGCCGTTTGCTCTTCGCTACATCATCGATAACGAAATCACCCCGGATTTGGCCGATCCTTCCTTGCTCCAAGCAGGGCATATCGTCACTTTGGCTCTTCTTTATTACGCCAGTTATCTCTTGGCTGGCTTATTTAATCTTTATGAAGCCTATATGATCGATGTCTTCGGCCAGAAACTGATCCATGAGCTTCGCTACGCGATGATCGTGAAAAAAGAAAAACTCAAGCTTTCCTATTTCACCCGCCACGGAAGCGGTGAGATGAGTTCGCGGGTGATGGACGATGTCTACGCCATTGAGCTTCTCTTTGCCGATGGGCTCGTTTCCCTCGTGGTCTCTTTGGCCAAAATCATCGGCATTTGGGTTTCGATTTTCTTCCTCGATTATTGGCTTGGCCTCGCTTTATTTGTCCTCGTTCCGCTCATCGCCTTGATCACCAGCCTTTTCCAGAAAGCGATGCTCAAGGCCCAAATCGCCAATCGCGAAGTTCTCAATGAAGAAAGCAACCATCTTGCGGAAAGTAGCGACAACTTCCGTCTTCTCAAAGATTTGGGAAAAGAGAAATATCGGGAAAATGCTTTCGTCAAACTGCTCAAGAAAGGCTACAAGAGCCAAGACAAGACTTCTTTCTTCGACAGCATCTACTCTCCGACCATCGATTTCCTCAAGACTCTCGTGATTGCCTTCTTATCCTTCCTCGTGGCGTATTCCTACACGGCTGCGGGCTTTGCCCTCAGCGTCAGCGTGGGCAGTTTCGCGGCGATGGTGAGTCTCATTTCATCGATCTTTTCGCCGATTCAGGCGATTGGCGAAGAGCTCCAAAGCATGCAAGAAGGCATCTCGGGTATTGTCCGGGTTGAGGATTATTTGAATGAGGAAGAAATCAGGGAAAAAGAAGCTTCTTTCACGGTTCAAAAACTCTTTGCCCCCAGCCAATCCCCTCTTCTTTCCTTTGAGCATCTTTCCTTTCGTTATGACGATGGGACCGAACTGATCTTCGATGACCTCTCCTTAACGATCGCTGAGCGAGAACGGGTCTGTTTGATTGGCCGAACCGGGGCGGGCAAGACCACCTTGTTCCGCTTGATCACGGGTTTGCTTGAGCCGAGCAAAGGCGCGATTCTGCTCCATGGTTACGACGTCAAGAAGATCCCCGATCCCGAAAAGCGTCGCATCTATGGCTATGTCGAGCAGGGCTTCCATCCGGTGCCGGGCACCTTGAGGGACCAAGTGAGCCTTGGCGATACGAGACTCGATGACGCCAAAATTAAAAAGGCGTTCCAAGACGCTTTCCTTGAAGACTATATCGAATCGCACCTTCCGCAAGGCTACGACACCCCCTTTAACGTCGATGATTTCTCTCGGGGCCAGCTCCAGCTTTTGGGTTTGGCCCGGGCCATCGTTGCTAATCCGGCCATCCTTTTGCTCGATGAAATCTCAGCCAATCTCGATTCAAAGACCGAAAAAGAAGTGATTGACGCTCTCTCGAAAGCCTCTTCGGGCCGAACTGTGATTTCGATTTCGCACCGCCTTTCGGATCAACTCGGTTTTGAGCGGGTGATCACGATTGGCCACGCCCACGCGGAAGAAAAGATGTAACTCTCCAAAGGATCCTTTCTTGGCGATTTCTCATTTCTCGGCGTTTCATTGGTTTTTTCCGTATCTTTATTGCATAATCGTAGAAGAGTTCTATTATGATGTTTCCTTGAAAGCGAGGGTAGAATTTATGGCTTTAAAAATCATCGTTGATTCTTCGATCGGTCTCTCCGAAAAAGAAGCGGTGGGCCGCGGCTATTTTTTCATTCCGTTATCGATTACTCTCGGCGAGAAAACCTATCGTGAAGGCATCGATATCACCGCCGACGAGTTCTACGCCTTGATCGCGCGGGGATTAATGCCTCATACCGCCCAGCCGTCGCCCGAACTTTACCGCCAAGCCTTTGATGCGGCAACCAAAGACGGGGATGAGGCCATTCTCTTATCGCTTTCAAGCGTGATTTCCGGCGCTTGGCAAGCCGCCAATATCGCCCTTCAGGATTGCTCTCGCCCTGAGAAAGTTCACCTCTTTGATACCTTGTCGTTCTTCTGCGGCAGTCAGATTCTGCTCCATGAAGTCGAAGAGAAGCAGGATTTGCCGATCGCTGAGCTCCTCGCCTATCTGGAAGACCTCAAAGGGCGGATCCACGTCTTTGCTGGCATGGACAGTTTGACTTACGTCTATAAGGGCGGGCGCCTCTCGAAATTCCATTATGCCTTGGGCGTCTTTCTTCACGCCAAAGCCATCGGAACCTTGGATGAAGGCAGCGTCACGATCGCCGGCAAGGCTATGGGGACGAAGAATGCGATGGCTCTCGTGATCGAGAAGACGAAAGAGTACCCGATTGATTTCTCTTACCCGGCTTACGTTTTCTATTCGAGCGATAAACCGATTCTTGAGCGTTTCCTTTCCGAAAACTTCTATCCCGCCTACCCCGAAGGCAAAACGTGGCCGGTGGCCCAGATCAACCCGTTGATTGGCAGCCACATCGGCCCCTTGGTCTATGGCGTCTTCTACGTCGCCAAAGAAAAAGAGGAGACGGCGAAGCGTTCTCTTTTCCAGAAGATTCACGAAGACATCCATCACGTTTTCCGCAAAAAGGAAGATTAGGGTTTCTCCAAAAGAAAACCCCAGGCAGATCCGGGGTTTCAAAAGGGGCTTCTTTTACGCTTTCGGCGAAGCGGCTTTGGCTTCTTTCTGCAAGATTTCTTGTTCGTAAGCGGTTTCTTTTTCGGCGTGGCGCTTGGCCAAGGCCGCTTTTTCTTCATTCCATTTTTCGCCATGGAGCGGAAAGAAAGACATCGCGGCGAAAGAGCAAACCAATAAGCAGGCGGGGATGAGCATCCACGCGATGAAGAATCCGTTTTTGGTCGCGGCCGATTGCTCGGCCCATTTGTAGACTGTTTGACCCGCCGTGTCTTGCTTGCCTTCAAGTCCATAGCCCTGCAAGATCGCCATATAGGTCACCTGAGCGATGGACATAAAAGGCTTGGTGATAAGCGAATTGACGCCGGCATACGTGCCTTCCCGGCGTGAACCATTGACCATTTCGTCTTTGTCGATGACATCGCCGTTGACGATCGGAATGAGATACATGCCACCGGCGAAGCCAGCGCCGATTAGGAAGAAAGCGAGGATGAGGGCGTAGAGATAGCGGCCAAAGAAAGAGCCGAGGAAACAGCCGGCCGCCATCGAAGCGCACATGACGAGCGTTAAGTTTTTCGCCCCCCATTTTTCCCGTAGCTTCGTATCGACGAGGAGGGCGATGACCACGCCAAGCGCCATCGCGCCTAAGCAAAGGTATTGCGAGAGCCCCGAACCGAGCCAGCCTGGCGCATCGCCCCACATCTCCCAAGCGGCGGTGAGGCCGTTCATCAGATTCGACTGGGCATAGATGACTGTGATGGAAAGGACTTCGAAGAGGAGGAACGATTTGTTCTTGAGGCAGGCTTTGAGGCCATCCCAGAATTTCGGTTGGGGTTCGTCTTTGATGTAGCCGTTTTCTTTATAGAAGAACGTGGAGAAGAACATCACGAAACCGCCGAAGATGCCGACGCCGATCATAATCCACATGAAGGTGGTATAACCATTCGGGTTTGCGCTGGTGTCGAGCATGTCGCTCAACAAGCCGTTGAAGAACATGGGAATGCCCGTTGAAATGATGGAGAAGATGATTTTCCAGATGAAGATTGGCGAACGGGCTTTATTGGTGATGGCCATTTCGTAAGGCATGACGTAGAGAGCGGAGGCGATGGCGGTATAAAGGAGATCGAAGAAGAAGAGGCAGTCGATCATCTGGGTCATCAAGAAGGCCTGATTGCCTTGCATCGAGGGGAATTTGATCCACGTCAAGATAAAGGAGAGGGCGATGAAGGGCGCGCCATAGCGGATCCAGGGAATCCGGCGACCGAGCTTATTCTTCGTCCGGTCGGCGATGAAGCCGTAAATCGGGTCGTTGGCGGCATTCCAGATGCCGAAGACAATCCAAGCAATCGAGGCCAGACCCCAGTTAAGGCCCATGTGGTAGACGTAGAAATAGGTAAGGACGGAGCCTTCGGCTGCCGAGCAGAGTAACGAGCACATGCAATCGGCGAACGCGAGCCAAACTGCCGATTTGGTCGGGACTTGTTTTTCATGCTGAACCGGCATTTCTTTTGCGTTTTTTATTGGGGTCATAAACGCCTCCTTTTTTCAAGCTTGGCAAGCTAAGGGCAAACCTTAATCGGCGTAGATGCCGCCCAACACCGTCTCGGCGATCTTTGTGACCGCTTCGGTGTAGGTCAGCTGATTGCGGGTTAAGAAATCGCCTTCGTAGAGCATTTCGTAGCCTTTGGTGATCAGCGAGACAAGAAACGGGGCTGAGGTATCCTTTTTGAGGGTGCCATCCTTTTTGCCTTCTTCGATCAAAACGGTGAAGGGGGCCCAGTTGGTTCGGTAGGCGTTAAGGAGGCGCTGATAAAATTCAGGTTCGTATTTGCTGAATTCGTACATCTTGCTGACATCAAAGAGCGATTCGGTGGAGCTCTTGATCGTTAAGATGCGGAAGAGTTTTTCTTTGGTGGAAAGGTCCTTGTCATTAACGATTTTGCGTTGTTCGGCGTGAATTTCTTCGCTCGTCTTTTCAAGGATGCAATCATAGATCGCGGTCTTGCTTTCGAAATAGCGGTAGATGGTTTTCTTCGAAATGTGGAGCGAGGCGGCAAGAGAAGAAAGAACGAGCCGGGGCCCGTCGATATTGAACTCCCGGGCGAATTCTTTGATGATCTGATCCTGGATGTCTTCGTTGTTCATGGTGGAAACCCAAACCTAATTTGTGGTTTCCATTGTAAGCCCTTTCCTTTGAAAAACAACCTTCTTTTTCATCAAGTTTTAAGCCACTGCATATCAAAAAGGATCGAATAGGAAGGAAGTTTTCTCGAAAAAAAGTAGGGCTTCGAGGAATCTTCGTCTAAAATAAGAGCGGAAAGAGAATTAGGCAGATGAATTCTGGGTTGGCTTTTGTTCTAGGCATCGTTTCCGCTCTTGTTTTCGTTTTCCTCATTTTTCTCTTTATCCTTCTTTCTTTTTGCGCCCATTTGGTCGCTTATCCTCATCTTTTCTCTCTGCGTGAGACTTGGGTCGTCGAGAAGGGGAAGAACCTCATCTATGATTACCCTTCGGAGCAGAAAGAGGCGGTCACCATCGTCTCTTTTGACGGCTATCATCTCCACGGCACCTACGTCCCTTTTCCTGGCGGCAGCAAAAAATACGTGATTATCACCCATGGCAACAGTTACACCCGCTTTGGCTCGCTCAAATATCTCGATCTTTTCCGCAAGGAAGGTTTCAATGTTTTGCTCTACGACGACCGCGGGCATGGCGAGAATGCAAAGGCGGTTTGCACGATGGGGCTCAAAGAGAGCAAAGATCTCCTCGCCATCATCGATTATCTGCATCATCGCTTCGGGGATGACATCATTCTGGGACTCCATGGTGAAAGCATGGGCGCCGCCATCTCCCTTTTGGTTTTAGCGGATCATCCTTCTTTGAGTTTCGTGGTGGCCGACTGTCCCTACGCCGACCTCGAGGGCGTTCTCAAACATCAGTTGAAGATCCATTATCATCTCCCGGGCTTCCTCGTCCCGCTTGCCGGAGTGGTTTGCTTTTTGCTTTACCATTACAACTTCAACCAAGTGAAGCCCTTTAAGGCACTGAGGAACAATCAAGTCCCCCTTTGCTTCATGCACGGCGAAGGGGACACCTTTATCCCGCCGGAGCATTCTCTCCGCCTTTCCGAGGCGAATCATGGCTATAGCGAGGTACATCTCTTCCCTCGTTCGGAGCACGCCCAAAGTTTCCCCGAGCATGAGAAAGACTACCGAGCGATCGTCCATGCCTTTTTGGAAAAAACGCGGAATCTTTGATCGATATCCTTCATAAAAGATCTCTCGATTGCACAAGAAAGGGGCAATGGGATATAGGAAGAAGCAAGGTAAGGAATGATGGAAAATGAAATGATCGGGCGGACAGAAGATGTCGTGAGCATCGCGCTCGATTTTGCGACGCCCTTTCTCGCGGGCGTTCCTTTTCGCGAAGAAAGGCTTCTCCTTAAGAAAGACGAAGTCAGCTATACGCTTTTGCGGGGGATCGCCAGCCAAAAGAATCCGCGGAGGGTTTATTCATTTCGGGTGAACGCCCCTTTCCAAAACGAAGAGGACCGCTTAAAGGATTATGCCGCGGACTTTCTTCTTCTTTGCCAAATGATTTTGGCCTATCACCCTGTTTCAAAGGGTCCCTTTCATCCTCGGATGAGCGATCTGGGTTATCCCCATCTGACGCTGAGTTTTCAGGATGGCAAACTCTATGAGATCCGCGATCTGCCTCTGACGTTAAATGGTGACCCCGCCATCGAAAAAATCGTTGCTCTCATGCAAAAATATCAGCCCGAAGGCATCAATTAAGTCTGTTTAGCGTCAGATATTTTTCAAGCAGGCTATTCTCCGGTTCCAGGTCGATTGCCCGAACCATAGTTGGCATGATCTCTGAAACCTGACTGTTTTTCACTCTTCGAAGGGCACCCCGGAAGAAGGGGGGCTCATTCGCCATCGATTGGAACGATTTGCATTTTAATGGTTCCTCGAAAAGATCAAAATCCATCCCAAAAAAGAAGGGCCGGAGCGCCGAACTCTGGCTTTTGACTATTTCCTTTGGCTAATATTTTGTCGGATAATCTCGACCAGTTTTTGTAATTCAGCGGGGTCCAAACCCTTTTCGCCGTTGTTCGAGAAAACGAAATCTGCGCGGGATTTGCAGGGTTCGATGTATTTTTGGTGCATCGGTTTGACGCTGGCAAGGTATTGGTGGATCACCTGCTCGGGCCCGTAGCTCCGTTCTTTGCCATCGCGGAGAATCCGTCTGGCAAGCCGTACGTCGCTATCGGCATCGACATAGATGGTGAAATCGAAATAGCGGCGGCTGTCCGGAATCGCGAGGACGAGAAAACCCTCGGTGAAGATGAGGGGCGCGCTTTTCAGCGGGAGCGTTTTCGCGCTGCGGGTGTGGCTTGCATAGTCGAAGATGGGAAGAGCGACATCCTGGCCCGCTTTCAGTTTTTGGAGATCGCGGAGATACAAATCGCCATCGTAGGCGTCGGGGATATCGTAATTGAGAGCGTCGCGCTCTTTCGGACTCAGACGCGATTGGTCTTTGTTATAGGCGTCGAAGGGGAAAGCCATCGCCTCATTTTGAAACTCGTGGATCAACGCTTGGCAGAGGAGACTTTTTCCTGAGCCCGAGCCGCCGCCGATCGCTATGACATAACCCATGGGATGTCCTTCTTTTCTCATTGAAATGATAGCATGTGCGCCCTCGGGTGGGGATCGTGAAACGGGCTTTTTTGTTTTTTTGAGGAAAACAAATTGGCAGGGAATCTATAGAAAAAAACAAGAGAAGCGCTCTTCTTTTTTGAAGAAGGGGCGCAAAGCAGCCGATGGCGTTTGGGGTATTTCTTTTCATGGCGCCATTGGCTACGCCCTCTTTCAGAGCACGTTTTTTTCCTTCTCGAGGGCAGACCTTTTTTCTCCTCGTTTTACCGCTATGCTAAATATCTCTTTCCTTCACCCGCTGTAAACTCGTACAAGTCCGCGACGTCAAAAGTTTCATGAAAGGCCTCGACTTTGCCGGACTCTGTTGTTGCAGTGTGATTCTCTAACCTGATTCGCAAATAGCTCTTCTATCAGGCCAAGTTTTTCCTCACTCTGCATTCTGATATCTTCGAGAGGATTTCCCATCGAAGGGCGATGGACGAGCAAGAAGAGGATGAAGAGGATGAGGAGCCGAAAAAACCGTTGAAGCTGCCCCGAAAGTTGCAGCCCCGATGAAAAAAGCCGCTAACAAAGCGAAACTCAATCAACCGATCGTTATCCGTATTTTCCCATAAGGGTGCGAGGCCGCCAGAAGATCCCAATGCGAATCGGGCCGATAAGCGCTGGCAATAAATCGACGAAGAACCGCGCTGGCTCCTCGTTTTTTTCTTTATCGGATGCTTGAGAAAGAAAGTCGAGCCGAAAAAGAGGATAAATTCTCTTCTTTTTTTGTCTATAATACTAAAGTTTATGGGCAACGAAGAGAAACCACTTTATGATCTCGGGGTCGACATTGGTTCGACCACCGTCAAGAGCGTCGTCTTGGCGAAAGACGGCCGGGTTCTTTATTCGACCTATCAGCGTCATAATGCTCAAGTTCGGGAAACGCTGCTCGAAGAACTCGAAGATATCGCCAAGCGTTTCCCAACCGCTTCGTTTTATTTGGCTTTGACCGGATCAGCTGGCCTCGGCTTGGCCGAAGAAGCGAAACTTCCTTTCGTCCAAGAGGTCGCCGGCACCTTTTTGGCCGTCCAGCGTTTTTATCCGAAAAGCGACGTGGTGGTCGAACTCGGCGGCGAAGATGCCAAGATTATTTTTTTGACGGGCGGGACCGAGGAGCGAATGAATGGAACCTGCGGGGGCGGAACTAGGGCTTTTATCGATCAAATGGCTTCGCT
>JBAYEZ010000016.1:0-12771 GCA_041667485.1 Bacilli bacterium | reverse complement strand
CGGAAGTTGCCTAAGACTTGCTTCTTATCCTTATTATAGGGGAAGCTGGTTGCATTCGATGTCGTTAAGGTGTAATAAGCGGCAATTTGGGCGTCGTAGAACTTGCTCTCGACGAATTGGTTGCGGACTTGGTAGGAACTGTTGCTCACATAGCCCAAGAAGGTCGAACGGATCCGATAGAGAACATCGTTGTAGAAGTTGATGACTTTGAACTTGGCTTTCGCCATATCTTCCGTCTTGTAGACGGTATACTTGGCGGCGAAGGCATCGAGAGCAGTCGTGTCGGCGTTGTCTTTTTCGTAAGCATCGACCGCGGTCTTCATCTCGAAGAAGTCGCCATAGACCGACTGGCTGTAGAGATAAAGGACGTTATTGAGAACCTTGGCGCTATTGGTATCGCCTTCCTTGATGAGGGCATCGTAGATTTTGCCCAAAGCATTGTTGGTGGTGCCATCAAGGTTCAAGACCGGCGTATCGTATTGGCTGGTTTGAAGTTTTGCTTCGATGTTGTCGCACGAGGCGAGTAACGAAAGCGAAGCTAACGAGAGAACAAGAATGCTGATTTTCTTCATTTTACTTTGTGCCATAGTAGCAAGCTCCTCCTTTCGCCCAGAGATCAGTCGTCTTGGCAGTGGAAGCGTATTCAGTCGCGGTGGTCTCGCAAAGGAGACTGCCCAAGCCAGTGTCTTTGCCAACGGCGCGGGCCGCTTCTTGAGTGGCTAGCACTTCGGCATAGCTCTTCCAATTGTCGCTCCAGGTCGTGAAGGCACTGTCGACAGCCGATTGGCGCTTGGTTTGCGAATAGGACTTAATCTGGTTTTCGATCTCGGGATTGCTGAAGGTGATTTTGCCTTCGCTGATCAAGAGAGAGAACTGATAGGTTGAAAGCGCGGAATTGTAGCCTTTAATCGCGGTCGAGATGTTGCCCGAACGGGTCGTCAGATCTTCGCTGGTCGGCTTGTTGTAGTCGACGTAGGTCTGAATGGCATCCTTGTCGACTGGGTAACTGGTGCTCGAGGGGAGGTAAGTGGTGTAATAAGCACTCGAACTCGCCTGGTTCGCAGCCTTCGCTTCGTCGGCAGTGGTATTCTCGACATATTGGTCGCCTTCTTTGTGGAGGCCATATTGCGAGAGGGCGCTCCGTTCAACCACGATGAAGTGGATACCTTGGTAACCCGAGGAAGAAACGCGAACGGCAAGGACGACTTGGCCTTGTTCGTCGGTCAAGACGTTCTGAGCGACACCATTGTCATCGGAGACTCTGACGACATTCTTCGTGTCGACGCTGAAACCGGGGAAACTGGCGAATAAGTTGGAATTGGCGCCTTTGTAGTACTGTTTGGTGACGATGTTGCCACTTACTTTATCGGCGACGCTGGCTAAATCGGCTCCGACATCGGCGACGCTCGAGTTCGACATGATCGCGCTCGGGGTAATGACACAGACGTTGTGCTTGTTGAAATACTTATTGAAGATAACGTTGCGTGGATAGAAGGCTTCGTTGCCCTCGTTGACCGTGTTGCCGGCGTCATCCTTGGTTGTATCGGCCATATCGGCGAGTGCGACAGCCGCGCCAAAGGGAATCTGGCCTAAGCCCGTATCATAAATCTGTTGATAAACGGTCTTGTTGTTCTCAAGCTTCTGGTTGTTGTCGATGTCCATGAGGGACTTGGCATCTTTCGTTAAGCCCGGAGCAATGCGATAGGCGTTTTCCAAACCGAAAGTCGTGGCGATTTCGCGCTTGTTGAATAAGGTTTCGTAAGCATAGGAGCCAAGTTTGAATTCCGGAACGAAGTCGGAACTCATGACTTTGGTCACGATCGAGGTCTCGCCTTGATGCGTGGAAGAAGCCTGGGCGCCCGAGGAATCTTCGGAATATTGCGAAGCGAGATAGCCAAAGGATTGCCGATCGAGCTTGGTGGCTTCGAGGGTGGTGGTCCGGACGTTGGTCGCGGTATCAACGTTGGTCAAATAGTTGACGCCAGCCAAAGCAAAGATCAAACGGGAGAGTTTGGTCGCCTCGCCACCTTTGCCATCGGTGCTCTCGCCAATCTTATCTTGGGTGAACTGGCCGGTCTTGCCGGAAGCGAGTTTGATCAAGATGTGGCGATAATGATACGGCATTTGATCTAACAACCAACCGGCATTCTTGATGCCATAGTCGCTGGCCGGCATCGTATCGCTGCCATCGCTCAAGACGCCATCTTTCATGGCTTCAAGGCCGTTGGTGGCTTTGCCATCCCAAGTCTGGTAAATGGTATTTTGGAAATCCGTCTTTTCTTCCTCGTAGAGGTGATACTGGGTAAGTTCGTCGACATTCTTGCAGCTGTGGCTGGTCAGAATTTTTTCGAACTCGGCTTCGTAGCTCGAAGTGGAAGAAGCATTATTCTTGGCGGTTTGTTTGTCTTTGATGACATCGCGTTTCGCCAAATCATTCATGCTGGCTAACTTCGTGGCGTTTTGGTCGTAATAGTGGCGGACCAAAACCTCATAGACTTTGTCGAATTGGGTCGAAAGCGAGCTGCCAGATTCCTGGTAGTTCTTGAATAGATCGTCGGCCGTGTAGCTTACCCGATTACCCTCAGCGTCGGTATACGTGAAAATGCTGCCGTTGTTATTGGCAGTCACGAGATCACAAGCGCTTAACGCTGTGACGCTGACGAGCATTGCTACGAGTCCGAGAGCACATTTCTTGATCTTCATATGCGTGGACTAGTTCCTCCTTGCACAAATATTGCGGGTTAATTCTATTCTCTAAAGAGAATCGGTGCAACAATTAGTTTAAGCGCGCGGATATGCTCACGAGCAAACTTTGATAAAAGAAAGAGAATCGTTCGTAAAAACGCAGTTTGCTTATCGTATCGTTTGATAGGTCATGGGCGCTGGACTAAAATGGGAACGCTCTCAGGAGGGTTTTATGTCGAAACTCAGTATCAAAAATCTCCATGTCGCTGTCAAAGGAAAGGAAATCCTCCACGGGGTTGACCTCGATGTCTCTGAAGGCGAAACCTTGGCCTTGTTAGGGCCGAATGGTCATGGTAAAAGCACCTTGCTGGCTGCGATTATGGGCAATCCGGCATATCAAGTGACCGCCGGAACAATTATGCTCGATGATCAGAATGTTTTGGCCCTTTCGCCAGACAAGCGGTCGAGGGCTGGCCTTTTTTTGGCGATGCAATATCCGAGCGAAATCCCGGGTCTCAACTCGGCCGATTTCCTCAAAGCGGCGATGAATGCCCACGCCGACAAACCTCTCAGTCTTTTTCAGTTTTATAACAGCCTGCAGAAAGCCTATGAAGCGATGGGGATCCCTTTTGAAATGAGTAAGCGAAACCTTAACGAAGGCTTCTCGGGCGGCGAAAAGAAGCGAAACGAGATGTTGCAGATGAAGTTGCTTCAGCCGAAGATTGCGCTGCTCGATGAGATCGACTCGGGTCTCGACGTCGATGCGATGGGCATCGTTGCCAAAGCAATCGGCGATGAGGAAGCGCGGGGCGCTGGCTTCCTCGTTGTTTCTCACTATGCCCGTCTTTATAACATGATCAAACCGACTCGGGCCGCCATTTTAATCAATGGTCGCATCGCCGTTAGCGGCGGAATCGACTTGATTGAAAAGGTCGATACCCAAGGCTACGAATGGATCAAAACGGAACTTGGCATCCCCGTTGAAAAAGAGAATGACAACGCGATGAATAGCGTCTCGATTGGCGCCTGTGCGACGCGGGTGGCGGTGAACAATGACGGAAAATGAAGTCACGAAAACTCTCACTTACGTGGACGAGATCCCGGCGAGCCTTTCATTAAAAGTGCCGGCAAAAACTTCGCTCAAGCTTTGCTTGGCCGCTTTTAGGCCTCTCCAAAACACCAGAATTGACATCGAAGTTGGCGAAGGAGGAACATTCGAGGGGGCTTTTGCGGACTTTTCGTCTTCGCAATACACCTTTACCCTCAATGTCTATCTCGAAGGGAGCCATTCCTCTTGTGACTGGCATTTGGCCGCCATTGCTGATAAAAACGACAGCAAACGCTACGACACTTCCGTTTTTCACAAGAAGGAAGAATCGCTCGGTCTCATGTCGAACTATGGTATCGCTGAAGGGGAAAGCAAGCTGGTTTTTGCAGGGATTTCCGAAATTGAGAAAGGGGCGAAGAAGACCCACACTCGTCAGGTTGCGAAGATCATTGTCTTCGATCCGAAAGCGGATGGGCAAGCTTCTCCGATTCTCAAAATCGGCGAGAATGACGTCGAGGCGAGCCACGCCGCCGTGGTCGGCCGCCTCTCGGAAGAACATCTGTTTTATCTCGAGAGTCGTGGCATCGATGAAGCGATGGCCAAGCGTTTGATTACCTTGGGCTATCTCAAACCGATTGAACTTCAGTTTGATTCCGAAGCGCTCCGCCAAAAGATTGACGACGCAATTGAAGGAGGTGTCTCTCATGATTGACCCGTATAAGATTCGTCAAGATTTTCCAATGTATCGCAACCAGATTAAGATGCAGGGGAAACCGCTTGTTTGGCTCGACAATGCCTCAACAACATTTAAGCCGGATTGCGTCCTCAACGCCGTGGAGGAGTACTACACCCACGAGACGTCGAACTCACACCGCGGCGATTACGATCTTTGCTTTGCGGTTGACCAGAAGATTTTGGAGACCCGCGAGCGGCTTGGCAAGTTTCTCAACTGCAAGCCGATCGAAGTGGTTTTCACCTCGGGCACGACCAACTCCATCAACTTGGTTGCCTTTGGCTATGGTGTCAAATATCTGACGAAAGGCGATGAGATCCTTTTGACCCAAGCTGAGCATGCCTCCAACGTCCTTCCTTGGTTCAAAGTCAGCGAGATGACTGGAGCTAAAATCAAATATATCCCGCTCGACAAAGATGGACGACTTACCGTTGAAAATCTCCGCAAAACCATCACTAATCACACCAAAATCGTCGCGGTGGCCCAGGTGACGAACGTCCTTGGCTACATCGCTCCGATTAAAGAGTTGGCCAAAGTCGCCCACGAATTCGGCGCCCTCTTGGTTTGCGATGGCGCTCAGTCGGTTCCTCATATGCCCATCGATGTTCAAGACCTCGATGTCGACTTTTTGTCTTTCAGCGGCCACAAACTCTGCGGACCGACGGGTATCGGCGTCCTTTATGGCAAGTATTCGCTCCTTTGCAAGATGGAGCCGTTTATGACTGGGGGTGGAATGAATGCCAAGTTCGATATGTGCGGCGATGCCCAGTATCTTGAACCCCCGCTCCGTTTTGAGGCGGGCACCCAAAATATCGAAGGCATCTTCGGCCTCGATGCGGCTATCGGCTATCTGATGGGCATCGGGATGAAGAATATCAACGATTATGAAGAAGAGTTAAAACGCTATGCGGTGAGCGAACTCGAAAAGACCGGCAACGCCATCCTTTATAATCCGAAGTCGGAAGCCGGCATCGTCACCTTCAACATCAAGGACGTCTTTGCCCAAGATGCGGCGACCTTCCTCAATTCGCGGGGCATCGCGTGCCGAAGCGGCCAGCATTGCGCCAAGATTCTGATTGATTATCTCGGCGTCGTCGCGACCGTGCGTGCGTCCTTCTATTTCTATACGACAAAAGAAGATATCGATGCTTTGGTCGATGCGGTCAAACACGGAAAGGAGTTCCTCGATGCCTACTTCAATTGAACTAACCCCGGAAATGATGCGGGAAATCATCATGGATCACTATCAAAATCCACGCCACAAGGCGAAGCCAAGCGATCCGAAAGGCTATCTTTCTCTCCATGCTTCATCGACGAATTGCATCGATGATTTCGAAGTCTATCTCAAAGGCGAAAATGGCAAGGTGGTCGATGCGTTATGGGATGGGATCGCCTGTACGATTTCGAGCGCCAGCACCGACATTCTCTGCGACCGCGTGATTGGCGAAGATTACGCTTTGGCCGAGAAAACGATTCAAAGCTATCTCGATATGATCGAAGAAAAACCCTACGATGCTTCTTTGCTTGATGAGGCGATCGTTTTTGTCAACACCGGCAAGCAAGCCGCTCGAATCCATTGCGCCACCATGGGCTGGACCGCGATGAAAGAGCTTCTGGAGAAGGAGGGGAAATAACATGGCGGATACCACCTTTCTCGACAAAGAATACCAATATGGTTTCAAGACCGATGCCAAAGTTCTTTTCACGACGGGCAAAGGGCTTAATGCCGATGTGGTCCGTGCCATTTCCGCTCATAAACACGAACCCGAATGGATGCTTGAGTATCGTTTGAAATCGCTCGAGCTTTTTCAGAAGATGCCCTTGCCTACCTATGGACCCGATCTCTCGTTTCTCGATTTCCCCTCGTATACCTATTACACGCAGGTTTCTCGCGGCGAAGAACAGAATTGGGATGAGGTTCCTTCGGCGGTCAAAGAGACCTTTCAACGCTTAGGCATCCCCGAAGCGGAGCAGAAGTATCTTTCGGGTGTCACGACTCAATACGAATCGGAAGTCGTCTACCACAACATGCTTGATGAGGTCCAAAAGAAAGGCGTCATCTTTCTCTCGACCGATATGGCGCTACAGACTTGCCCCGAATTGATGAAGAAGTATTTTGGGACCATCGTCCCGAGCGCCGACAATAAATTCGCCGCCCTCAATGGCGCGGTTTGGAGCGGGGGTTCTTTTATTTACGTTCCCAAAGGCGTTCATTTGGAGAAGCCGCTTCAGTCCTATTTCCGGATCAACAACGAGAAGACTGGCCAGTTTGAACGCACCCTCATCATCGTCGATGAAGGCGCCGACATCCATTACGTCGAGGGCTGCACCGCCCCGATTTACTCTAAAGAATCTCTCCACGCTGCTGTGGTCGAGATTGTGGTGCTCAAGGATGCGCATTGCCGCTACACGACTGTGCAAAACTGGAGTAACAACATTGTCAACCTTGTCACTCAGCGGGCTGCGGTTGAAGAAAATGGCCTGATGGAGTGGGTTGATGGCAACATCGGCAGCATGCGGAATATGAAATATCCGGCTTGCATCCTCAAAGGCGATGGAGCAAAAGGCTCCGTTATTTCGATTGCAGTTGGAGGCAAGAATCAATTCCAGGATAACGGCGCACGGATGATCCATATCGGAAAGAACACCTCTTCGACCATCATCTCGAAATCGATTTGCAAAAACGGAGGGACCGCCAATTATCGCGGCACCGTTCGGATTTTGCCCGGAGCGGAGAATGCCCACGCCCACGTCGAATGTGACACGCTCATTTTGGATGATCAGTCCCGAAGTGACACTTTGCCGAAGAATGAAATTCGCAATAATTCGTCCTACATCGAGCACGAAGCGACAGTCTCGAAGATCAACGAAGAGCAGCTTTTCTATCTGATGTCGCGCGGACTTAGCGAACAAGCGGCGACCCAGATGATCGTCATGGGCTTCATCGAGCCCTTCTCCAAAGAGCTTCCGATGGAGTATGCTGTCGAGTTGAACCAGTTGATTAAACTGGATATGTCCGATGCGATTGGATAGGAATTCGCTGGTGTTTTGAAAAATCGGACAGGGATTTGCATGGATTTTGATGTCATTGTCATCGGCGGAGGACACGCCGGAGTCGAAGCCGCTTGCGCCGCAGCCCACTTTGGGATGCGGACGCTTTTGTGTACCCTCAACATCAAGATGATCGCCAATACGCCCTGCAACCCCCATATCGGCGGTTCGGCCAAAGGCATCGTCGTCCGTGAAATTGATGCGCTCGGGGGCATGATGGGGATTGCGGCCGACCACCATCCGCTTCAAATCAAGATGCTCAATACCGGCAAGGGGCCTGGCGTTCAATGCCTCCGTGCTCAAGTCGATAAAAAAGGTTATCCGGCCTATGTGCAGAGTCTCGTTTTGTCGACTCCGAATCTCGTGGTCAAGGAATGCCAAGTCAAAGCGCTTTTGCACGATGAGAAAAAAGTCTTTGGCGTCGTTACAGACAAAGGTGAAGAAATCACGAGCAAAGCCGTCATCATCACGACCGGTACTTACATGGAAAGCACGATCATCTCGGGCCAGGATGTTCATCCAGGCGGCCCTGATGGCGAGAATTCGAGCCAGGGTTTGTCGAAGTGCCTTCAAGCGATGGGGCTCGACATATTCCGTCTTAAGACCGGCACGCCGCCTCGGATAAAAAAAGAATCGATTGATTTTTCGAAAGCCGAGATCCAGCCAGGCCAAGATGGTGAGTTAGCCTTCTCTTTCACCACGAAGAAATTCACTCCTCTCAAGGATCAATTGCCATGCTGGCTTATTTACACCAGTCCCGAAACTTTGAAGATCATCCGCGATAACCTCGACAAATCCGCCATCTTTAACGGCGTGATCAAAGGGGTGGGACCTCGCTATTGTCCAGCGATCGAAAGCAAGATCGTCCGCTTTGCCGACAAGCCGCGCCATCAGCTTTTCCTTGAGCCGGAATTCGAATTTGGCGATTCGATTTATCTTCAAGGCTTCTCGACGGGAATGCCACACACAATCCAAGAGCAAATGGTTCATTCGCTCCCCGGCCTCGAACACGCCGAAATTTTGAAGTGGTCCTACGAAATCGAATATGACGCGATCAGGCCGCTTCAATTTGATTCGTCTTTGCACGTCAAAAAATACGAAGGTCTTTATGGGGCCGGTCAAATCTGCGGTACTTCTGGTTATGAAGAGGCGGCCGGATTGGGCTTGATGGCTGGCATCAACGCCAGCCGCTGGATCAAGGGGCAAGAACCATTCGTCCTCCGCCGCGATGAATCGTATATCGGCGTCATGATCGACGATTTGGTGACCAAGGGAACCGATGAACCCTATCGTCTCATGTCTTCCCGGGCGGAATATCGACTATTGTTACGGCACGATAACGCCGACCTTCGTTTGACGGAACACGGCCACGATATCGGTTTGATTTCCGATGAACGTTATCAAGAATTTTTGACCAAATATCGTCGGATTGACGAAGCGATTGACCTGATGAGCAAGAATCTGGTCGACCGAAAAGAGCAAATTAATGCCTATCTCGTTGAGCAAGGCTATCACGATATTGATGTTGGCCACAAAGGAATTGATCTTTTGAAACGGCCGAATCTCGGTTATCGCGAGATCGCCAAGTGCATGAGCGTGCTGGATCCCTACCTCTTTGATGATGCTTCGGTTTTGTGTCTCGAGACGAAAGTGAAATATGAGGGCTACATCCAAAAAGAACTTCGCGAAGCCAAAGCCAACGCCAAACTTGAAAACCTCAAATTGCCGCTTGGGGTGGACTACGGCAAGGTCGAGGGGTTACGCTTAGAGGCGCGGCAGAAACTGAACGCGGTCGAACCGCGGACGATTGGCCAAGCGAGCCGCATCAGCGGGGTCAATCCGGCCGATGTGTCGATTTTGATTCTGACCTTAAGAAAGAAGGGCCTGCTATGACCTATCCCGAACTGGTTGACGCTTTAAAAGACAAAGTGGCACTAAGCGATGCTCAAGTCGAGCAACTTAAGCGTTATGCCGCTCTTCTTATCGAATGGAATGAGAAGATGAATTTGACCGCGATCAAAGAGGAAGGCGCGATAGTCGAAAAGCACTTCTTGGATTGCTTAATTCCTGCAAAATGCCTCTCGATTGATAAAAAAGCCTGCTGCGACTTAGGGACCGGGGCCGGTTTCCCAGGCTTAGTTTGGGCGATTGCTTTTCCAAGTTGCAGCGTGACCCTCGTCGAAGCGACGGGCAAAAAATGCACCTTCCTTACGAGCGTGATCACTGAGCTTGGTTTGAAGAATGTCCGCGTTCTCAATAAACGGGCGGAAGAGCTCAATAACAAGAACCAATTTGATATTGTGGTGGCTCGGGCTTTGGCGCCCCTTCCGATTTTAATCGAGATCGCCTTGCCCTTACTGAAAGTTCATGGCCTCTTCTTGGCGATGAAGGGATTGAAAGGCCGCGAAGAGTTGGCACTCAGCAAGAATGCTCTCGAGAAATTGAACGCTAAAGTCACCTCGGTTCAGGAAGACAGTTTGCCTGGCGATGAAGGGTCGCGGCTCAACATTCTGATTGAAAAAATGGGTTCAACCGAACATAAATATCCGCGTAATTGGGCCGAGATTGAGAAGAAGCCACTCTAATATCCGCCTTTTTCTTAGACCGTGAATAAATGTGGAACCTTTTTCTTTTGGTTCCACGAGGTAAAATATCCCTGTGAAAAGAATCATCGCCATCGCCAATCAGAAAGGCGGGGTGGGCAAAACCACGACCGCCATCAATTTAAGCGCCGCCCTCGCCCATTTCGGCAAGGATGTTTTGCTGGTCGATTTTGACGCCCAAGGCAACGCCGGACGCGGCTTAGGAATCGATGTCACCTCTTTGCGAGAGACCGTCTATGATGCCGTTACCGCCAAGGTCGACGTCAACGCCTTAATCAAGACCACCAATGTCCCCAAACTTTCAATTCTGCCCTCGAATTTGAAATTGGCCGCCCTCGATTCCTATTTGCAATCCCAAGGCTCTTCCACCCCATTTCTCCTTTTAAAAGGGACCTTGGCGAAAATTAGTCACCCTTATGACTACATCATCATCGATTGCCCGCCTTCCTTGGGTCTTCTCAACATCAACGCGCTCGTTGCCTCGAATGAGGTAATCGTCCCCGTCCAATGCGAATACTTCGCGATGGAAGCGCTAGCGGCGATTCTCTCTTCAATCACCAAGATCCAAAATGACTACAATCCCGATTTGAAAATTGAAGGCTTCTTACTTACGATGTACGATCCGCGGACCTCGCTCGATACCGAGGTAGCGATGCAAGTTCGCAAGCTTTTTAAAGAAAACACCTTCGTGACCTCTATCCCCCGCAACGTCTCGATCCCTGAGAGCTCAGCTCGGGGTGAGCCAGTGACCTCATGGCGTCCCTCCGCCCAAGGCTCCTTAGCCTACTTCGCCTTAGCGCGTGAGGTAATGGATCATGAGTAAAAAGAATTCTTCTTTGTCGCCTTCCTTAAAGGAACTCATTAAAAAATTCTCCAAGAACGATGTCATCGAGGAGATGGAAAAAGAGTACCAAGCGGTCGCGGCAAAGAAAATTCCGCTCGCTCTCATTGACGATAATTCGTTTGTTCGCCGGGTTGAAATCGCGCCCGAAGCCATCGAAAGAATGGCCAAAGGCATTGAAGAAAAAGGCTTATGGAGCCCCCTTTTGGTCCGGCCAAGCGGTTCACATTACGAATTGGTCTTAGGACGGAAACGCTACTATGGCGCCAAGGCGGCTTCTTTAGCGGAAGTGCCCGGCGTCATCGCCGAGGTGAGCGATGAAGAAACGCTTCTGATGCTGCTCGCTGATACTCGGGATCAGCGGGAAGGCAACGTGGTGGAGATGGCGCTTGTCTATCAAGAACTCTCCGACCGCTTTTCCTATTCGCAAGCGATGCTCGCGGATCTCTCACACCAATCGCGGAGCCAGGTAACCAACACAATGCGAATTTTGCGGCTCCCCGATCACATCGTCCGCGAAATCTCCTTGGGCCAGCTTTCCTATGGTCACGCCAAAGCAATCGCCTCGCTTTCCGATCAAGAAATCGAAGAAGTGGTGGGACTCATTCATGATGAAAATCTCTCGGTTCGCCAAACCGAGGAACTTGCCAAACAATATTCGCGGGTTCCAGCGACCGAACCTGACAAAGCAACTTTGTTGAAGAATAAACTGAATTGCTCTAGTGTGGTGGTCAAGAAGACGGGCCTGACGCTCAGCTTTGAGAATGAGGAGGAAAAGGAGGCGTTCATCGCTTCGCTTTTAAAAAAATAACATGAAACGGTTTGCCAATGAACTTTTCGCGATTCAGCTTGATCCCCCCAAGGGCCAAAGCAATGCCCATTGCGTGACATATGGTCTTTTTGAAGGTGGCCTTTTCACGGTTCGAACCTCTGCCCCCTATTCCGAAGAAGCGACGAACGATGAGGCCTTAGCTTTCGACGCTAAAGATCCCAAAGACCAAGAGAAAATCGCTGCTTTCGTGAACAAATGGAAAGAAAAACTTCACGATATCCCCGAAGCAACAGGCATCAATGAGAACGGCGTTTCAACGTTTAATTTTGTCCTTGATGGTCAAGAAGTCTATGGCAACTACCATCATCTCGATCTCGACGAAGCCAAAGCTTCGGGCCGCTTCAACGCCTCCGAACTCAAAATGATTGAATGGAACAACCGGGTGGTGAGCCTCGTCGAAGATTTCTTTACGCTCGTCCAAAGCCTCAACACCAATCAACTTGGCCCTGCCCTCAACGCTCCAGAACTCGATTATCTCCGACCCGCACCCCGCTATTTGATGAGCCTTGTCCTCAACGATCCCGAGTGCCATCTTGATGCGGCAGGCGAGAAAGAAGACGCGATTAAAGCGGCTGCTCGCCGCGCTTTTCAAGGCGAAGAGGGGCTCGATGGAAAGAGTTATAACGAAGTCTTCATGGGCATTAAGGTCAACGCCCTGCCAATCCTTGAGAAGGCAAATAGCATGAAGGAATTCGATCAGGATCATTCCGCCTTGGTAAAGGATCTGATCAGCAAAAGCTTTGCCAAATTAGATTATGCTCACGCTGCCTATTGGCTCGATTTGTCCTATCTTTATTTTCTTTTAAGCAAAGACTGGATTCGCTTCGAGAGCAAAGCGGCTTATCTCCACGCGCCGATCGCGCCCCGCGATTTGGCTGAAGAAGAAAAGAGCGCTGATGAGGCCGCTTATCTTTTCTTCCAAGAAGAGGGTCGCAAGGAGTTCGCCCTTCTTCATATCTCGCCGATCTATTTCTATCT
>JBAYEZ010000015.1:0-13088 GCA_041667485.1 Bacilli bacterium | reverse complement strand
TGCCACGGACGTTGCGGGGCCCCTAAAGTCGAGATGAGTTTAGAGGAATACGAGACCATAGTTCTTCTCGATGGGGAGGGCCTGTCCCAAGAAGAAGCCGCCTTCCGCATGAGGGCGAGTCGCACCACCGTCACCCTCCTTTACGCCTCCGCCCGCCAGAAGATCGCCGATTTCCTCATCCACGGAAAACGGCTTTCGCTCGGCGGAGGTTGCTATGAGGTAGCTCCGAATGGGAAAAAGCAAGGCATCGACACCTGCAAGAAAGAAGGAAGCAAAAAAATGAGAATCGCCGTCAGTTACGAAAACGAAGAGGTCTTTCAGCATTTTGGCCAAAGCCCAAGTTTCAAGATCTATGACATCAAGGACAAGAAAGTCGTTTCTTCAAGCGTGGAAGCCACCCATGGCGTCGGCCACCGAGATCTCATCCCCTGGCTCAAGGAACGAAAAGTCGAAGTTCTCATCTGCGGAGGCATCGGAGGCATGGCCATCGATCTTTTGAGCGAAGCGGGCATCGCTTGCTACGCGGGAGTGACAGGCAAAGCCGATTCAGTGGTTGGCCAATTCCTTGCCAATAGCCTCGTGAGCGTTTCGACGCCTACCTGCGATTGTCACGACGAAAAATAAGGATCTCGAAAACGGAAGCCGCCTTCGGGCGGCTTTTTTTAGTCGAAGAAATGAGCGCGAGGAACATCTTGGGGACCGACGACCTTTGGCAGAGGGAGCCTTGCCCATCAAACGCCCTCAGGCCTCTCATAAAACACCATGGCGAAATAACGACGCCGTTAACTCCTATAAAAACCACGCATCGATATTCAGGGGTTTTCCCCTTCTTTTAGAATAAACAATGCAATGTTGTTATTTTAAATTAAAATATTTTGAGAACATTATTAGCCTTTTTGTTCTTTTTATATGAAAGGAGAACTGATGCTCTATCTCGCAGGAGGGTAATTTCAGCCGCGATAAGAAAAGAGAAAACGCTTTGTTTGGGAAAACGAAGCAACGATTGGATATCAGCAAACATTCTGTTTTATAATTAGCGGAGAAAAGAGACACCATGGATCAACGAGTCACCAAAACCAAAGAAACGATACATCAAGCCTTTTATAGCGCTTTGAAGAAAAAGGATTATTCCGCAATCACCATTCAAGACATCCTCAACGAATCACAGATTTCGCGGAGCGCCTTCTACGCCCACTTCAAATCCAAAGAAGAAGTTCTTTTGTCAATCACCTCAGACATCTTCGATCATGTCTTCTCCCGCCATCTCGAAGGAGAGAAAACTCACGATTTCTCGCAATCCAGCATTCTTGATTACTGGGAGTATATCGAGCACTACCTCTACCATTTGCAAGACGAAAAGGAGCTTATTTCCGCGATCCTCTCCAACAGTTGCCGTCCGATTGTTTTGCAAGAAACCAAGGAGAAAATTGCCCCCTTGGCGATGATCATCATCGGTGAGCAAAAAGATCGCTTTGAAGGTCTCCCCTCCTCTTTGAGCGCGGATATGATGACCGAAACCATCATCAAGGCGACGGAATATTGGCTCAAGGATGGTTGCAAAGAAACGCCCGAGACCATCGTCGAATATGTCAAAAAACTTAGTGGCTGCCAGTAAATTGCGCCCTCATCGGAAACGGGAGAAATCAACTCATTTTTTTGGGCGTTAGACGCCTTTATCGATTTTTCGATGGTTCATTCCGCGTGAGTTCTGCCGAAGAAAAACGCTCTCGCCCCTTCAAACCTCTTTTCGCAGTTCGGTATCAGATCGGCGTTTCAACCTCGCCAGCGCCTTATCCTTGGGCACGGAAGACTCCGAGACTCAGCTTGGCGAGAGCAAACCCAAGTTCACTCCCCTTCCGCTCGGTTGACGGCCTATAGACCAAGTCAGCGATGGTGCGTTTTTTCTCTTCCTTGTCTCTTTCGAAAGACATTTCTCTTTCGTGGTCTATACTAAGAAGGCAAATTGTTAACGCCCCCGCATGAAAAAACCACAGAATGTCGACAATATCAAAATGGGCAACTTCCTTTACGCTTTAAGAAAGGAAAGGGGCATCTCGCAAACTCAACTTGGCCTTCTGCTTGGCGTCACCAATAAAGCGGTCAGCAAATGGGAAACGGGCGAAAACCAGCCTGAAGTGGCCATGCTTTATCAACTGGCTGATTTTTACCGTTTGAGCGTAGACGAGATCGTTCAAGGAAAACGAAATGAGGAAAAGCCCTCAACAGGCGAACAGGAAGACGCTTTGGCAAAACGCCTCGCTGTTCTAGAAAAAAACCAGCAAAAAAGCGCGCAACGATTCTATCTCGTCGATCTTTTCCTGCTCAGCGTCGTGCTCATTTTCTTTCTCTATGTTTTCTTCGCTTTTTCCCCATTTATCCGCTTTTCGTCATCCCTGGTCCTAAACTTTTTTGAGGGGTTCGGGTTCTACTTGGCGATTCCAATCGCCCTCGCTTCTTTTTGGACGGGAATCGGACTTTTCATTCGCCATTATCAAAACGTCAATCCCGTCATTCTTTTCGTTGGCCTGGTTCTTTTCCCATTATCTCTTTCTATTCTCCTTGCCCTCGGATTGGTCTTTTTGATTCCAGAGTTCCGCCGCTACCGGAAAGGCGCCTTCCCGAAAGGCAATCCTTTTTCAAAGAAAGGCAAACGCTTTGCCCGATTTGTTGGATTGGTCTATCTCGTTTTATTCCTTCTGGCCTCGCTGGCCGCTTCGCTTGGTTTTCTCTTTTCCGAAAAAACGCATTTCCTCATTTCGTTAATCAGCGTTCTGTCTCTCTTTTTCTGCATAGCCATCTTCACTTTCGTTTGCGCGTTTTTGGCAAAAAAAGAAGAAACGATAGCCTAAAAAGAGAAGTTCTAGTTATAATCGACACATTCGGCGGCCCTTCTCTTGAAAGAGACGCCTTTTCTTTCTAACCTTTTGCGCATCGGAGGAAAACGACATGGAAGAAAACGCGTTAGCACTTATGGTGAGCGACTTGCGAAAAGATTATGGAAAGGGGGAGAGCATCGCGCACGCCTTAAACGGAGTCAGCCTAAACGTTCGGAAAGGAGAATTCGTGGCGTTGATGGGCGCAAGCGGAAGCGGCAAGAGCACCCTTTTGAATATCGTTGCGACAATGGACAAGAAAACATCCGGAAAAGTCTATATCGATGGTCAAAACATCGATAGTCTTTCTTCGAATGATCTTTCTCGATTTCGGCGAGAGAACCTTGGCTTCGTTTTTCAGGATTACGCTCTTTTGGACACCCTGACTGGCTTTGAAAACATCGCTCTTAGCCTATCGATCAATAACGTTGCGGGCGAAAAAATCCGAAGCAGAGTCATCGACATGGCCTCGCTTCTTCATATTGAGGGAATCTTGACGAAATATCCCTATGAGATGAGCGGAGGCGAAAAGCAGCGGGTCGCCATCGCTCGGGCGATGGCAACCTCGCCTCAGCTGCTATTAGCCGACGAACCGACCGGGGCTTTGGACAGCAAATCAAGCCAGACCATCCTCGAATCCTTTTCAGAATTGCACGAAAAACGAGGCGCCTCGATTTTGATGGTCAGCCACGATCCTTTCGCTTCCTCTTTCGCGGAACGAGTTTTGTTCCTTTCCGATGGAAAAAACGTTGGCGAACTTCTCCGAAAAGACAAATCAAGAAAGGCGTTTTATGAAGACATCATCAGCCAGATGGCTGAGAAAGAGGCCAACCGATGAACATCAAAATAGCGCTCCGGGATGCCAAGAAAAGCCTGGCCGATTATGGCATCTATTTCGTCACTCTGACTTTGGCGATCGCCATTTTCTACGCCTTCTCAGGCGCTTATCCCCAAGCGCTCTACCTCATTGGAACAACGATGGCGGAGAAAAACATGTCAAGCCTCCTCACGCTTCAGTATTCCCTCCGGATCGCCTCGGTTCTCGTTGGATTGATGTTTGCGTTTTTGATTTTTTACGCAACCAATTTCTTTTATAAACGGAAGCAGCGGCAATTCGGGCTCTTTCTTATTTTGGGTTTCCCAAAAAGGAAAATTGCCATCATTATGGCGATCGAGATTCTTTTCCCCGCGCTGATCTCGCTTTTCGCCGGTCTGCTCCTCGGCGTGGGAATCAGCCAATTATTAGGGCTTTTCACGACGTCTTTGTTTTCCGCCTCGAAAACGAGTTTTGCTTTCTACTTTTCGTGGGATGGGGTTTTGTCGAGCGCCGTCTTTTTCCTTTCGGTGGTTGCTCTTTCGCTTCTTCTGAGCCTTTTCCGGCTCAGCGATGCCTCGCTTCTCAAGGTTTATCTCGGCGGAAGAAAAAACGAAACTGAAGCATTGCAAAAACGAAAGAAAACGATGATGGCAATGCTCATCGTTTCCTTGATTCTTCTTCTGTTGTCTTACGCGTTGATGATCGCGGCTTTCATCAGCACCAGTTTCATCGTCTTTATCACGGGTTCCGTTTCCGCATTCCTTTTCTTCTCGGCCTTTTCCACCTTTGCTTTTTCTCGGGCGAAAAGCGATTCAAAACACTACTATAGTCATCTGAATTTTTTTGTTCTCAAGCAAGCCAACAGCCACATCAACAGCAATGCTTTCAGCCTCGCTTTCGTCGCGTTGACTTTGATTTTGACCGCTTTTCTCATGGCGATGGGTTTCGGAGTCAATTTCGGCTACAAAGGAAAAGAAACCGTTTGGTTCGGCTTCTCTTATATCGCGCTTTATATGGGCCTTAGTTTTGTGCTAAGCGCCTGCGCAATCCTTTCAATCCGCTCATTGAGCGAGGCAATCGACGAAAAGGAGCGCTATCGCTTTTTATTGACGATTGGCGCAGAGAAAAGACAAGTCAAAAAAGCGCTCCTGAAAGAGCAAGCGCTGTATTTCATCTATCCGTTGCTCTTTGCGCTTCTCGCCATCGCCCTCGGTCTGATTGGCGCATATAAAGACGCATGGATATATCTTTCTTGCGATATTTCGCTTGGCATCGTTATCTCGCTGGCGATCATTTTCGCGCTCTACGCGACGTATTTCCTCATCACTTATGGCTTATCAAAACAAATGGTTTTCGAAAAGGAGAGAAAATAGCCTGCCCTCTTCCATCCGCGAGATAAGGGCGCTCTCGCGCCGGTTTGGCTTTGGCCATGAGAAGATCAGGGTTTGACTGCGCCAAAACACCAATGGTCTTTTGGCCTGAGCGCCCGACCATTCCCCTCTGTCATCGAACTCCACCGCCGCGAGTTTCGTCCGATCGCGGCTTCTATCGAATTATGGTAGCCTTGCTTCAATCGGGGTTTCCAGCGTCTCGATTTCGCTTAAGCCGCCCCTATGCCAGCGGAAAGTGACGTAATCCCCTATCTTCGGAGCCCGGGAAGAATAGGAAGGAGAAAGTTCGGCCTCGATCAAAATCTCCCAAAAAAGAACCCCATAGCGGGCGCCGTCGATTTTTTCGATTCTCCCAAGATTCGTTTCATGAAGCCATTGAGAGGGAATCCTTAATTTCGGGCAGAATGGAAAATCGCAGTCAAAGGCATCGGCCGCTTTCCGGTCGCTTCCTTTTTCAAAAACCGAGGATTCGAAAAACTTACCACGGATCCCTTCAAGACTTTTCTTTCTTAACTCGAAAACCATCAAGGCATCGTAGACGTTGCCCTCAGGATCGGTGACGCCGTACTCAGCGGCTCGGCGAAAGCCGAGCTTAGGATAGTAGTTTGGTTCACCATAGATGATAATCGCGGGGTATCCCGAGGAAGAAAGAAGAGCCCGGCTTTCTTCAAAGAGCTTTCGCCCGATTCCAAGGCCTTGAAAAACGGGATCGACCGCCAAAGGGCCGAAGGTCGCGACGGGAAACTCCCCATTTTCGGTTTGAACGATGGCTTTGCTGTAAAATATCGCCCCGACGATACGACCATCGATCTCAGCCACACGACTGAATTCGGGAAGATAATCAAAACTATTCCGCAAAAGGTGAACGAGATAATGCTCGCAGCAACCCGGATTCTGACGATTGAAAAAAGCCCGCCTCACCATCAGTTCGGAAGCCCGGTAATCTGAAATTTTCTCCTCGCGAATCACCATTGACAAGTCCGAAGATTATCCTACATTCGCCAAAATCCTTGTCAACCTTTCTCTTTGCCTTGGTTTTTCCTCGAAGCCGTTTTTTCATGGCGAAACCTTCGAGAGAACTTCCGCGACCGTCACAAAAAGAGGGCTGTTTTGCCCTCTTTCTTCGAATGATTGGCGAGGAGGAGAGAATCACCAGATTGTGACGCGCTTCTCTTCGGGAAGATACATCCCATCTTTCGAAGTGACCCCAAAAGCGGAATACCATTCGGGAAAATTCCTTGGGGTCATGTTAGCCCGGAGTTCAGTCGGCGAATGAACGTCGATCGAAAGAAGAAGTTGCTGATATTGAGGCTGTGCCTTCTGGCACCAAATCTTGGCCCACGCTTTGAAATAGCCTTGGTAATCGGGGTCAGGCAGGGTTTTGAGAATCGCCAAAGTCACGGCCATTCCGCCATTATCCGCGATATTTTCGCTCACGACTAATTTGCCATTCACTTTGTTCCCCGCGAAAGGAATGCCATCGAATTCTTTGACCATCGCCTTCGTCTTCTCTTTGAAGGTCTTGAAGTCGGTCTTGCTCCACCAATTATGGAGATTGCCATTTTCATCGCATTGAGCGCCGTTATTGTCGAAAGCGTGCGAGATTTCATGGCCGATGACCGCACCGATGGCGCCGAGGTTCTCGCTCCGTGATTGCTTAAGCGAGTAGAACGGATACTGCAAGATCGCGGCCGGGAAGGTGATATCATTCGAATACGGATTATAGCAGGCGTTGACCATATTGCCCGGCATGACCCAAAGGGTCCGATTGACCGGGGTGAAGAGCTTGTTGAGGGCGTAGGCCGTTTTTTCGTTATCGATCGTCGAAGCGGCTTCATAAAAGGAGCTCTTCTCATCGACCGTTAGATTTTTATAAAGCTCTTGGACCTGATCCGGATAGCCCATCTTGATCACGATTTTGTCTAGTTTGAGGATCGCTTCCTTCTTGGTGTCTTCCTGAAGGAAGTCATTCTTGGCCATCCGTTGTTTATACATCGCGATGATGGACTTCACCATGTCCACCACATCCTTTTTCGCTTCCTCGCCGAAGTAGGTCTTGCCATAATAAAGGCCAACCACTTCATCGAAGGCCCCGAGGGCGGCGACCCGATAAGCCATCTTCTCCACCGACGGATTCTCTTTTAAGCCGAGCAAACTTCTCCGATAGAGCCCGCCCTCATCCCGAAGCGTTTCCGAAAGGTAGCCAGTCGCGCCAAGCAAGGTCTTGACGTAAGCCCAATGCTTATAAAGCGGGAACGTCGCGGCGGTGAAAAAATCCGAGAACGAACGGACGAAGCGCGGATCGAAAGCGATCAGCTTCTCCGGAAGCCGGCCATAAAGGCCTTCGAGGAGCCCTTTGAAATCCAAAGGCTTCAATTCTTCGAGCGCTTGCCGAAGCGGGACCGGATTGTAGTTCTTCACGTAATCTGCCCATTCCTCTTGGCTTTTCACAATCTTGGAGATCGCCTGATCGAAGGCGAGGGTATCTTTGAGATAAAGCTCCTGATCCTCTTTCGAAAGATCGCTATGGCTTAAGATTTTTTGGGCCATCGCCGAATAGATGCCAAGCAAGGCCTGGCCTTGCTTATTGCCATCAGCGTAATAGGTCGTGTCAGGAAGAATCGTGCTCGGGCCCATAAGAAAGAAGCAATGCCGGCTCGTATCCTTCATATCGACATCGACGCCCATCTGCAAAGGCAACGCATCGCCTTCCAATACCATCGTTTTGAGGTGGGCGTTGAGATCGGCGATATCTTTGAGCGCTTGGATCCTCGCTAAGGCCGGAATGACGGGGGCAAGACCCTCTTGGTTACGGCGTTCGACATCAAGGCCCTTCTTAAAGAGCAAGACGGCTTTTGCCATCTCGGGGTCGGAAATCGCTTTCTTCCCTTCGGCCATCGCCCTCAGATCGGCGATCAAAAGCTTCTCGACGCCGACATCGAGTTCGGCAAAACCTCCGGCGGTCGGCCGATCGGCGGGTATCACCGCCGTTTTGAGCCATTCGCCATTGACGGCATGATAAAGATCGTCTTGAATTCGAACGGATTCTTTTTCTTCCATAGTTAAGAGAAACTCCTTTGATGTCGGATTCACTTTAGCATTACCCCATTAAATGGCAATAAAAAGAATGAGCGAGGAAGTCAGTCTTTTTTTGCGCCCAGAATCAAAAAGGAATGCGGGCCCTCTTCCGCTTTGAGGATTCGGAAATCCCCTTCGAAGAACTTTGCCTCTTCGTGAATGGGCAAAAGATCGCGAGAGAGTTCCGCGCCCAAGCCTTCATGATGCCGATGGAGCTCGTCCCGGGAAAGCGAATGGATGATGGCGAACCGTCCACCGCTTTTAAGGGCGCGATTCAGGGCCTCGGAAAGCTTCCTGGGCTCGAGAAAATGCGGATAGGCGTTATAAATCACGACAACATCAAAAGCGCTCTTTTCCGGGGCAAGAAGAAAGTCTTCTCTCACAAAATGAGCCCAAGGGCAGTTGGCATATTTTTTCTGGGCGAGGGCAATCATTTTCGCTGACAGATCGATCCCGACGATCGGGGCTTCCGAATAGTCATGGAGTTTGGCTGTGATAACGCCCGTCCCGCAGGCGACGTCGGCGACAAGTTTTCCTTTCTTGATGCCGATTTGCCGCAAAAGGGAATCAACTTCCCCGGGGTGTTTTTCGCCGAAAGAATCCCAAGAGGGGGCCAGTTGGTCGAAATAGGCTTCAACGGAATTTCCCTTAGCCATAATCAGGAAGCGAAGAAGCTCGCGGTCTTGATTTTCTGATAGCCACCGAAACTCATCGGGTAGCTAAAAATCTCGCTGGCGAGTTCTTTGCCTAAGAATGCCTTGGTAATTTCGTTGGTCTTCGCGGTCATATCCACATCCGCAAAGGCCTGCGGGTAAACCACTTTGGCGTTATACCAGGTATTTGCGAGCGCCAATTCGTAGTTGGTGTAATAGGCGTTATAGGCCATCTGAAGATAGACCTCGCCATTAGCCCAAGCCTTGCAAGAATCGAAAATCGTCGTGTCCGCCTTATATTCCGGTTTAATGTTCTTCACGGCGGCCGCGTCGACGATCATCGTGTCGATCGCACTGCCCAAAGCGACGAATTTTTCTTTCTCGATCTTCTGACCGCCGTCCTTCGCCAAATCCGAAACGGCGTTGGTGATGTGAGCAACATTGAAGGGTTCGTAGTTCTGCGCGGTCATGAGATAATCCGTCGTGCCCCAGTTTCCGAGACCGCAAATATAGGTCTTCCCGCTTGTCAAGGAAGCGGTTTTCGAGGAGATCTCGCTTCTCTCCTTCGCGACGAAATCGTTGAGGATCTTCGCCTTGCTCTCCCTAGCGAAAATCTTGCCAAGCAGGGTCACGCTGCCGGCGAAAGAATCATCGAAAACGCCTTTGGATCCGGTTTTCATCGTCACGACGGGGACGCCAAGTTGCTGCTGGAGCGCATTTTCCTTGGTAACATCTTCGTATTCGGAAATGACGATATCCGGCGAGCAGGAAAGGATCTTCTCCGATTCGGCGGCCTGGGCTTGCGGTCCCCCGACCCCGCAGGAAGGAAGCTTCTCGAAAACGTCCTTGTTGGCAATAAAATAAGGACGGGCCACGCCATCAAACATCTTCGGCCGGTTCGACAAAGCATCGTTATCGATATCCTCAACGCCCGAAAGAAGAGACGCATCGCCGACATAGGAATAGAGGCGAAGGGCGCCAGCCCCGATGCAAACGACTTTTTTGTAGCTGCCCGGTTTGATTGTCAAATTGCGGCCGATCATATCGCTGAGGCTGAGAGAGGAATCCGTTGAACTTCCGCCCTCCAAAGAGCCCGAAAAAGAAGATGGGGCATGCGAGGAAACGCTCGTTTGGGCGCATCCCACCAAAACAAACGAAAGGACAGGCAAGGAGGCAAGCAACTTTCTATTTTTCATCTTTTTCCCCTCCCAGAGTGATGAATTTACGTCCGCGGATATCTTCCACGAGAACGTTAATACCGTATATTTCGCTTAAGGCAGCGGAGGTCAAAACATCGACTCCGCCGGAACAGGCAATCTTACCATCCTTAAGCAAATAAAACGTATCGCCAAAGAGGCTCGCTAAGGACAAATCGTGGATTGAGACCAGAACGCTGACGCCTTTTTCGTGGGCCAGACGCCGCGATTCTCTGAGGATCAATTCCTCGTTGGTGATATCGAGGTTCCCAGTCGGCTCATCGAAGATCAAAAGGGCGGGTTCCTGGGCCAAGGCCCGGGCGATGGCGACTTTCTGCCGTTCGCCACCCGAGAGACAATTCACGTTCCGAAAGGCGAGCTCTTTAAGCCCCATCTCTTCCAGAATCCCCTCAACGATGGCCTGATCTCGTTTGCCTGGGAAGTAGCCAAAGTGGGCCAATCTCCCCGAAAGGACGGTGTCAAAGACGCTCATCTCGCCAAAGGAGATTGCTTGAGGCACGTAGGCAATCGCCTTCGCCCGGTCCGCCCGTTTCATCCTCGCAAGTTCTTTCCCATTGAAAAGCATCGATCCGCCAAAGGGCTTTTCCAACCCCATCAGACATTTGAAAAGGGTGCTCTTGCCCGAACCATTCCGGCCCAAGAGAATCCCGACTTTCTTTTCTTCAAGGACGAAAGAAACGTCTTTGAGAACCCAAGGGCTCTTCTTGGAATAGGCAAAAGCCAATCTTTTGACGCTCAGCATACGGCCCCTTTCTTTCGTTCGAAGATGATAAAGAGGAAGAACGGCGCACCCAACAAAGAGGTGATCGCCCCGACCGGAAGGGCACTGCCATTCCCAATCGCCCGCGAAAGGGTATCCGACAAAACCACCAGCAAAACCCCCGCGAAAAGCGTGGCGGGGATCAAATAGCGATGGTCCTGACCCAGGATCCGCTTCATGATGTGAGGGGCGATGATCCCGACGAAACCAATGACTCCGAGGAAGGAAACGCAAACGGCGGTGATCAAACTGGCCATCAGCAAAGAGACAAAGCGGAAGAGTTCAACGTGGACCCCGAGGGTCTTGGCTATGTCATCCCCGCCAAGGAGGGCGTTGTATTTCCAACTCGAGAGAAGAAAAGAAAGGAATCCCACCGCCACCACGACCGCCATGATCAAATCGCTTGAATAGGTGGCGCGCCCTAAATCGCCGAAACTCCAAATGACCGCCGCGGAAAGTCCGACGTCGGTCGCGTAGAATTGCAGAACCGTCGTCGCCGCAGTCCAAACCGAGCCAATCGCGATCCCGGCGAGAACGACAACGCTCGGGGAGAAAAAGCGAATCCGGCAAAGGCCGAGAATGAGAAGAACCGAAAGGACCGAGAAAAGAAAGGCGATGAGCGAGGTTGAATAAAGATTGATCCCCGCGGTATAAGCGCTCAGATTATTGCCGGTCGAAAGAAAGCCGCCGGCAAAGCCGATGATCGAAAGGTTGGCGCCGAAGACCGCGGCATTCGAAACGCCCAAAGTCGAAGGCGAAGCCAAGTCATTGCCCAAAACGGTCTGCATGATGAGCCCCGAAAGAGCGAGCCCGCCGCCCGCGATGATCGCGGCGAGGATCCGAGGAATCCGAATCGCCCAAATAATCCGATTATTCGTTGAACTCGATTTTTGGAAGAGGGCGGCAAAACCATCCGCCAAGGGCATGTGCGAAGAACCGACGAAAAGACAGAAGACGCTGACCAAAAAGGCCAAGATGCCCAAAAACACAAGAATCCAGGTTTTTCGCTGATGATCTTTTCTTAACGCAAGTTGCATTACCGTCAAGGAATATACCACAACAAGAAAATAAAAAGATAGAATATGTGTTTATGTTTGCTAAATTATATCGATAATTGTATTATAATAAACATTTTGTTTTATAATTTGAAAAGAAAAGAGACATTGCAAATCGGCGGATCGCCAAGACAAAAGAAGCTGTGCACTAGGCATTCTATGGTTCTTTGAAGAAAAAAGAGTGTGCCGCGATCACCATTCAATACATTCTAAACGACTCCAAGTCTCCCGCAGCGCCTTTTACGCTCGCTTCAAATCCATGGAGGAAGTCCTTTTATCCATTGCCTCGGATATGTTCGGCTACGTCATCTCCCGCCATCGTGAAAAAGATAAAAGTCAGCCGTTCTCCAAATAAAAAAGAAATAAGCGAATCCCGTCAATTTAGACGTTTTGTCCTGCCAAGAAATGGTTCCTTTTTCTCAAGGATAAAAATGTATTTACCAAGGAAAAATCGCAGACAAATACTGTCAGCCAACGAAGACTGCTTAAGTAAAGGATCTCGTTTTCATAGGCGTTTCCTCAATGATTTTTCAAAGAGAAAGTGAGAAATAGTCATGAAGAAAACGCCGATAAACGCCAAGAAAAATGCAAGGATAAAAAATGCGTTAATGATAAACGAGGGGTATTCTACTGGACGAAAAAGCCAAGCAACCCGACCAAAATGAAGAAGCCCGTTCCCGCCGATTCCATCGATTCGAATAAGAAAAGGGAACCGTTGGCAAACACAATCCCCTAACGACCGAAATGCGATTTTCATGATGGGCAGCCGGCGGCGTTTCCTTGGCCCAACCCACAAGCGGCGAGAAAGAAGGCGATACCATTTCGAGGCGATGCATCACGAACTTTTTTATCTCGATAAGAAATACGAAAAAATCTAGTTTTCCCCTAAAGCATCGGCAAAATAAAGGGTAAACTAAAGTTACATTAGGATAGCGATGGCCAAAGACGAGAGAAAAAGAAAGGCCCTGTTTTCAGCAGGACCCCAGTAGCGGAAAGCGAGTTTTCAGTTGTCGGAACGATTGTAGCCATTCTTCATCGCGCAGCTGGCGGCAAAGAGAACGGCATCAAGCGCTTTTTCCGTCTCGCGCTTCGCCATTGCCGCAATCTCTTCGTTTGCCGAAGCAATCGTCTTTGCAAGATCATCGCTCTTCTCGAATTCTTTGTCGTAGCGATGGATCAAAGCGGCCGATTCATTCGCCACCGCATCTTGATAACGCTCAATCAAGGTCCCTGTGAGACCGAAG
>JBAYEZ010000014.1:0-13390 GCA_041667485.1 Bacilli bacterium | reverse complement strand
GTCGAAGATATGGGCGCCCGAAGAATCGAAGATGGCACTAAGGCCATTCTCGAGCAAAAAGACGTTGTTGTGATTGAGGTTGATGCCCATTGAAAGGGCAACCTCGGCATTGGCTAGCAGATCCTTATAAAAACCTTTGACAGGGATGTAATAACGGGGTTTAAGAAGAGCCACCATCATCTTCAAATCCTCTTCGGAGGCATGCATCTTGAGGAATTTCTTCTTCGGCACGTTGAAGACGACGCAACCCGAACGATAGAGCTGATCGAGGGCATCGGTCGCCTCGATTTCGGTATTGTCGTTCGACGGGCAGGCAACGACGAAAGTATCAAGCGGATTGAGCAAGACCTGACGGCCTTCATTCTGCCCCGCCGCCAGTAAGGCGATCTTGTGATAGAGCTTGACGCCATAGCCGAGCATCAAAACGATGATGTCCTGGGCCCGGAGGCGGTTCAAATCCTCCATTGGAGCGTAGTTATCGCGCGGAATCAAAAGCTGACCGCAGCTTTGCATGCTGGCGATCGTATCGGAAGTCTCTTCATCGTAAGGGACAATCTTCTTCCGGGTCGCAATCGCGAGAGAAATCACTTCATCGATGTTATAAAAGTTTGCGCTGAAAAGGGAGATGAAAATCCGTCCCGCCGCATCTTTGACGGTTTGTTCGATCAGGGGCGCGAGTTTGTAGTCCGGCGCGGTATAGCCGCTATGGGCAGCGTAGACCGACTCCGTGAGAAGAACGAGGGTCGGAATCTCGGCGATCTTCGCGATCGCGTTCATATCATGGAGGTAATTGGGGTTCGCGTTATTTTCGACGACAAAATCCGAGGTGAAAACCACATTGCCCTGATCGGTCGTGATTGCGATGCCAGAGGATTGGGCGATGTTGTGGGCGGTCCGGAAATAATTGATTTTGTGGCCCGCCACCATGAAAGTCGAGGTGGCTTCGACCACATGGAAATCGTATTGGTTCGGGTCGACATTCACGTGCTTCGAGAAAATCTTGAACATCGTGATGGTGACTAAAGAACCATAGACCGGAGCGGGAACGTCTTTATAAAGATAGGCTAAAGCGCCCATCTCATCGTCGTGCCCGTGCAGAAGGAAATAAGCTTTGACATGATCTTTTCTTTCCTTGAGATAGTCAAAGTTCGGAATGACGTAGTCGATGCCAGGCATCGTCTTGTCAGGGTATTTGATACCGCAATCGATGACAAACAAGTCCTCGTTGATGTTGACCACCAAACAGTTCTTGCCATCCTCATCGAGCCCTCCAAGGGCGAAGATTTTGATTTTATCCATAGAAACAACCTCTCTTAGCGAAGGGATCCGCTATTAACGAAAACGCTTTGATAATATTATAACAGGCGCACGAATGAAAACTATTGTTTTGCTATTAAAAAGAAAGCGAAAGCAAAACGTGACGATCATCGAAGTCGTGAATTTCGGCCTTTTCACCATCAAAAGTCGCATAAGTAGCCGGATTTCCGCCTTTAGGAAAAGAAATCGAACCCGGATTCAAATAAATGAAACCGTTTTCTTTTTTGAGAACATAGAGATGGGTGTGGCCCGAAACAAGAACGGCACCCGGATGGGGAGCAAGATGCTTTAAGGAATAGGCGTCGCCGTGGTAGAGATTGAATTCATGCCCCAAAAGGACGAACTGCCTATTATCTTCCAAGGGGAAATGGAGCAAGTCGTCATCGATGCGGGAATCACAGTTGCCCCGCACGCCGATAACAACGTCAACGAAACGGTTCAAAATGAGCGAGACTTGCATCGGATCATAGTCATCGGGCACCCCATTGCGGGGCCCATTATAAAGATAGTCGCCGAGCAGAATGACCTTCTCAGGTTTCGCCTCATCGATCAATTGGGCGAGTTTCTCCGCCCGATGGAGTCGGCCATGAATATCGCTTGCAAAGAGAATCATCGTTAGAAAACCTTATCCATATTGCGGGTCGCGACGACGTCGACTCCCGTGCCGGCGACATTGGCGATCACCACGTCTCCGATCCGGATCGGAGCGTTCAAAGAGACCTTATTGATCGATGCCATAATATCGCCCATCTTTCCTTTGGGGATTGGCTGGGCGGTTTTGACGGGGCATAAGGGGAGTTCAGCTCCGGAGATGCGGACGGTCGAAGTGACAATCCGCGTTGGGTTAGTCACCTCTTGCTTGCCATAGACGGCACCGCGGGGACAAAAGTTGCCTTTGACCACCAGATTTTCATCGACCGTAAGGTGGCATCCCCGCGGGCAAGTAATACAAATGAGTTCCTTAACAGCCATATTAGGCCTCCTTTGCCTTCAAGGACACAGTGAGAGTTCCTTGGTTGCTTTTCAGTAGATTTTTAGGAAATGATTCGATTTCCATTTCGCTTGGAATTATCACGGGTTTAAAGACGCGTTTAATGACTTCTCCGTTAAAAGCATATTCAATGAAGACATTCTTAGACGGCGCTTTGACGCGGAACTTGAAGAGCAAAGAATCATCGCTCTCGTCCAACGCGATCTTCTGGGGAACGACGTAGCCAACGCCATCGCCGGCAAGGCAGGCGATAATCCGGTCTTCCCGGGGGAGTTTTCCTTCGAGATAAAGCGCAACGCCTTTACCGGCTTCTCGCGCTTCCGCCACCACGTTATCAACCAAGTCATGGACATGAAGAACGTTGCCGCAAGAAAAAATGCCATCGATGTCGGTTTCGAAGTGTTCATTGACGATTGCGCCCCGCGTGCGAGACATTGTGCAAGAGATGCTGTTCAACAGATCGTTGTTCGGGATCAAGCCAATCGAGAGAATCAAAGAATCGACATTGAAGGATTGCTCAGTGCCTGGAATCGCCTTCATATGGGCATCGACCTGGCTGATCTCAATCCGCTCAACCCGCTCCTTGCCCACCACTTTGCTGACAGTGTGCGAAAGGTAAAGTGGGATGCCAAAATCGAAAAGGCATTGAACCATGTTGCGGTTGAGGCCGTTACTCCATGGCATGATCTCAGCCACGCCGAGGACCTTGGCGCCTTCAAGCGTCAACCGACGAGCCATGATGAGACCGATGTCGCCTGAGCCCAAGATGAAGATTCTTTTGCCGCAGAGATAGCCATATTCGTTGAGGAAAAGCTGGGCTTGACCCGCGGTCAAGATACCCGCCGGGCGATCGCCAGGGATGCCAATCGCACCTGCGCTCCGCTCATAGCAGCCCGTCGCCATGATAATGGCTTTGGCTTGGACTTCCACCACGCCTTCTTTGGCACTGGTGTAAATGACGAGTTTATCGCGGTTGATTGACGTGACGGTGCTTTCGAGAACATACGGAATACGCCGGGTTTTGACCTGTTCGATGAAACGATAGGCAAATTCAGGACCCGTCAGTTCTTCTTTGAACTCGGTGAGGCCGAAACCATTGTGAATGCATTGGTTCAAAATGCCGCCGAGGAATGGGCTTCGTTCGATGATGAGGATGTCCTTGACGCCATGGTCATACGCCCCGACGGCGGCCGCCATGCCGGCGGAACCCCCGCCGATGATCACCAAATCTTTGTTGATCATGTTATTTGGCCTCCCTCTTGACTTCTTCTTTGACGAGGGCGCTGCCGAGCTTATCGTAAAGCACCTCGAGCGGCGTCACGTGATAGTAGTCGGCAAGAAGTCGGACGGCTTGAGGTTGGCAGAAACCGCCTTGGCATTTGCCAAAGCCTGCCCGAGTCCGCTTCTTTAAGGCTTTGATAGAAAGACAAGGAACGCTCCGCGAGAGGACATCTTTGATCTGACCCAGCGATACTTTTTCGCATTGGCAAACCATTTCGCCATACTCGGGATGCGCTTTAATGAGCTCGTTGCGTTCCACAATCGGCATCAGAAGCGGATTGACGTAGGGTTTCACCTGTTTTTTATAGTTCTTCTTCGCTTTTAAAGGCAAGACAGCGCCGACTAATTTGTCGGCGACATATTCACCAATCGCGGGCGAGGAGACAAGGCCGGGCGATTCGATGCCGGCGACGTTGATGAAATCCGCATATTTCTTCGATGGTTCAATGATGAAGTCGTGAGTCGACGGCGTCGCGCGGACACCGGCATAAACCCGGATTTGCTGATTGAACGGAATCTTCGGAACCAGCACCATTGCTTGGGCTTTGACACTTTCAAGCGTCAAGACGTCGGTCGAAACCGAGTCTTTGTCATTCATGATTTCGCTCGAAGGCCCCACCAGATAGTTTCCCGAGGTGGTCATCGTAACCAAAACGCCTTTGCCTTTGGCGCTAGGAAGCGGGAAAAGCACATGATTCACCAAACCCGGAGCGTAGTGATCGAGGACGTAATACTCGCCTTTCCGCGGGATGATGGACCAGCTGATCGGTTCAATCATCTTCGCGATGTCGTCGCTATGAAGCCCGGCGGCGTTAACCACCACTTTGGCTTCGTATTTCGCTTTGTTCGTCGCGACCAAATAATGGTTATTATCCTTGCAAATCCCTGTCACTTCTTCATTCAGGTGCAGTTTCACGCCGTTATCGATGGCGTTTTCCATCGCCCGAACCGGGAGTAAAAACGGATTGACGATTCCGCCGTCGGGGCAAAGCAAAGCTCCTTTGGCTTCCGGATTGATGTTCGGTTCCATCCGCTTGAGCTCTTCGGCGCTCACCAAACGGGCTTTCGCGCCATTGGTTTCCGCCCGTTCCAAGAGCTCTTGGAGCATCACGACTTGTTCCTCTTCAATCGCCACCGTCAAAGTCCCGACTTTCCCATAAGGGATATCGAGATCCTTGCATACTTCGGGCATCATCTTGTTGCCTGCGACGTTGAAAATCGCTTTCTTGGTGCCAGGAATGGGGTCATAGCCTGAATGGCTGATGGCCGAATTGGCCATTGTCGTCACATCGCCCACGTCGTTTTCTTTCTCGATAACGAGAACTGAGAGCGCATAGCGCGAGAGGCTTCGGGCGATAAAGCTTCCAACGGCGCCGGCTCCGATAATGATGACATCTTCCATAACGCGAATAGTATAAACCCATTTCTTTGGAAAAGGGCATGAGGTTATTTCACAAAATGATGGAGGGCGAAACTCACCCCATCTTCGCTGGCAGACAAGGTGACGAACTTCGCGACTTTCTTGCATTCGTCAATCGCATTTCCCATTGCGACGCCTTGGTAGTCTCTGATCATTTTGAGATCGTTTCCCTGATCGCCAAAGCAATAGACATTTTCTTTCGATAAATGAAGGCGATTCCTCAGAAATTCGACACCGGTGGCCTTATCGGCGCCTGGGGCCATGAACTCCAAAAAGCGTGGATCGCTCCGGATGATGTGATAGTTTCTTTCGTCGGCTTGAGACGAGTGGAAACTCGCCCAAGAATCATTGGCGAAAGCCACCATGATTTTTAAGATCGGATCCTTGGGGCTCAATGGCTGAGCAAGGAGATTGCGCGCGGGGATTCCATTCCATTTCACTTCGGCGTCGATGAAGAGACTTCGCTCAAAATAAGCGACGCCATCGAGGGTGTAGCAATAGAGAGCTCCACCATCCGCGATAATGGCGCGGTGTTTAGCGTAAAAATCGAGGAAATCTTGATAATGGAGTCCCCGACACATCAAGGCGATTCCCTTTTCATCATAGACGGCGGCGCCATTCGCCCCAATCGGGTATTTCTCCCCCGCTTGGAGAAGATTAAAAAAGCTCATGATGCCTGCGTAGGGTCGGCCGGAGGCAATCGCAATCACATCGCCCTGAGCTAAGCGCTCATTGAGCGAAGCGATCGTGCTTCGCTTCAAGATCTTGTCAGGACCAATCAGGGTGTCATCGATATCAAAAACCAAGAGTTTCATGCGTGCTAAGTCTATCAAAAACGAAGACCCTTGGCTCGGTAAAGCGTTTTCTTTTTTCTTTTGAAGAGTCGAAAGGCCAAGCGCGTTATGGCATTTCACGACTTTAGCGATCCCGCCACCCGCCAACTCCATGCCTTGCTTCGCCCTGAAGAAATCAAAAGAAATAAGAAAAACGCAAAAGGTCTTCTTTTAGGCATTCGAAGCAACGGCACCACCGCTATTGAACGCGAGCGGCCCATCGTTTAAACGGCCCTGCAGTTTCTGAAGACGAACTCCGCCAAAAAGCCGCTTTGATAACTCCCAAGAAAAAGTCCAGTCGCCCAGGAGCGTCATTGCGGCTCCCCCCCGACGAGGTGCGCCTTTGACTGGCCGATCAAATTGAATTCGTCTTCGAATGGTTAGCGATTTTCTGCTTTGGCGTAACCGCCGACGCCACACTAGTCGGCGTGTACGCGCTGTTGCTTCCGTTATTTTCCGGCCTGCGCCCCCCGCCGGTTCAACTCGCTAATGCACGTGAGACGGCGAGCGCCAAAACAGCTTTTTCTCGGCGTTCATAGAACCCCCATTTTTTTGATGGCGAAAAGAAAAGATAGCAAAAAGGGTATTCTCATAAAAAAGAGCGTCTCCCTTTCAGGAAACGCTCCCAAGAATCAAATCGGATTAGTGGCGATTGCCGCCATGGCTCCCGCCGTGGAAGTTGCCATGATCGCTATGACCATGGAAGCCGCCAGTGTGCGGGCGATCGCCCGCCGGACGTTCCGGACGCTCAACGTAATCCGCGGGCTTCTCAAGGAATTCGCGGTGCGAGAGTTTGACTTTGCCCTTCTCGTCTAAGCCGATGACGACAACTTTCATCGTGTCGCCGACTTTGCAGAAGTTGTTGGCATCGTCGATATACTTCCAGTCGAGACGGCTGACGTGGCAGAGACCATCGGTGTCGCCAAAGAGATTGACGAAGGCGCCATACTCTTCGACCCGGGTGACTTTGCCTTCGTAGATTTCGCCGACTTTGGCTTCGCGGACGATGTCATCGATCATCGCCTTGGCCTTTTCGATCATGGCCTTCGAAGTGTGATAGATGGTGATCTTGCCCGAATCGTCGACGTCAATCTTGACCGTGTCGCACTTGGCGATGATGTCGTTGATGACTTTGCCGCCGGTGCCGATCACATCGCGGATCTTATCCGGATCGATATTGAAGGTGACCATCTTCGGAGCATATTCGCTGACCTCTTTACGCGGCTCAGGAATTGCTTGCTTCATCACTTCGCGAATCTCGGCGCGAGCCTTGTGGGCTTGCTGGAGAGCTTCGGAAAGAACTTCACGGGTGACACCATGGATTTTGATATCCATCTGAAGGGCGGTGATGCCCTTCTCGGTGCCAGCGCACTTGAAATCCATATCGCCGAAGTGATCTTCCAGACCCTGAATATCGGTGAGAATGGTGTAGTGGTTGCTCTCTTTATCGGGTGAGCGGGTCGGATCAGTCGTGATGAGACCCATTGCGATGCCGCTGACCATGGCTTTGAGCGGAACGCCCGCTGCCATAAGCGACATGCACGAGGCGCAAATAGAGGCCTGCGAGGACGAGCCGTTCGACTCGACGACGTCGGCAACGCAACGGATGGTGTACGGGAAATCCGCTTCGGACGGAATCACATAGGAGAGCGCTCTCTCGCCGAGGGCGCCGTGGCCGATTTCGCGGCGGCCAGGCATACCAATACGACCGATTTCACCGACCGAATAAGGCGGAAAGTTATATTGATGCATGAAACGACGTGAAGTCTCGGCGGTCAAGTTGTCGATGATCTGGGCATCGCTGAGAGGCCCGAGGGTCGTGGTCGAAATGACCTGGGTTTGGCCACGGGTGAACATGGCGGAACCATGGGCGCGCGGGAGCAAATCCACTTGAGCGTTGAGCGGACGGATTTCATCCACCTTGCGGCCATCCGGACGAACCTTATCTTCGATGATGAGACGGCGGACTTCAGCAGCCACCATTCCTTCGAGGATGTCGTTCACCATCATCATGGTGCGAACGTGGATCTTTTCGCTATCGTAATGTCGCGCATCGTAATCGCTGGTGATTTCTTTCTTCAAAGCGTCGATGGCGTCTTGACGCTGGAGCTTGTCGACGATCGAAATCGCTTTGACAAGTCTCTCGCCGATCCGGCCTTCGATGTCCGCTTTGATGGCGGGATCGGGGGCATAAAGATCGATGTGGCGTTTGGCTTTGCCAACCGCTTTGATGATTTCATTTTCGAAAACGCAGAGTTTTTTGATTGCCTCATGGCCGAACATGATGGCGTCAAGCATCTCTTCTTCCGGAACCTGATCGGCGCCTGATTCGACCATCATGATGGCGCTCGCGGTGCCGGCAACGGTCAAATTGATGTCGGATTTGGCTTTTTGCTCAACGGTCGGATCGATGATTAACTTGCCATCGACGCGACCGACGATCACGCCGGCGACCGGTCCATCAAAGGGAATGTCGCTGACACAAAGGGCTAAGGAGGCGCCGAGCATCGCGGTCATCTCTGGCGAATTGTCAGGGTCGCAGCTCATCACGGTGTTGACGATTTGGACTTCGTTGCGGAAGCCATCGGCGAAGAGCGGGCGGATCGGGCGGTCAATGAGACGGGCGCTTAAGGTTGCGTGCTCATCCGGGCGACCCTCGCGGCGCAAGAAGCTTTGCGGAATACGACCAGCAGCGTACTGTTTCTCAACGTAATCGACAGTCAAAGGGAAGAAATCCCCCTCTTTCGGCTCATCGGCGCAGCAAGCGGTCGATAAGACTACTGTGTCGCCGAAACGAAGAAACACCGAGCCATCAGCTTGCTTGGCAATCTCTCCGGTCTCGACTTGAAGGTGACGACCTTCGAAATCGAGGGTGAATGTTTGTTTCATTTTTTTCCTCTTTTCCTCTCTAGGATAATGAATTTAACGCGGTAATCTTAGCATAAACAGGCCCCATTCGATACTTAAACCGTTCCTTTTCGTTTTGGGGAAAGAAAAACCCTCGGACAAACCGAGGGCTTTTAGTCCATTACTTACGTAAACCAAGCGAAGCGAGCAACTTCTCGTAGCCTTCGCGGTCATTTGCCGCGAGATAGTTGAGTAAGCTGTGGCGCTTGCCGACCAAGATCAACAAACTGCGACGCGCCGGGGCGTCCTCGCCATTGTTCTTGAGGTGTTCAGCGAGATCTTCAATCCGTTTCGAGAGAAGCGCGATTTGGACTTCAGCGCTGCCGGTATCGGCGGCGTTTTTGCCATACTTCTTGACGATGACGTTGACCTCTTCTTTGCTCAAAGCCATAGTGATTTCTCCTTTCTTTTGTCGTTCACGGCATTAACGATGTCCGCTCATGGAGAACGGGCCGAACAGGGTTATGTCGCAAAAAAAATATAGACTTTTCTTCGTAAAGAAGCAACGAAAACCGCCCATCGGATTTTTTTCAAGGAAAAGGAAGTTTTTCGCATTATCTCCGTAACCCCCTCTCAAAACGGCTTTCTCAAACGTTTTTTATTGCGCATACGCGCGTAGAAGTCTATGATTGCAAACGGACTTTCAGGGAGGAGGAACTTACCATGGATATCCGAAACATTGCGATTATCGCTCACGTTGACCATGGCAAAACCACCCTCGTTAACGCCTTACTCACGAACTCGGGAACTTTCCGGGCGAACGAAGAGATTCAAGACCGCATGATGGACTCGAACCCGATTGAGCACGAACGGGGCATCACGATTTTGGCCAAGACCACGTCAATCAAATGGAAAGATTCGAAGATTAACATCGTCGACACGCCAGGGCATGCCGATTTCGGCGGCGAGGTCGAACGCATCATGCACATGGTCGATGGCTGTTTATTGGTTGTTGACGCTTACGAAGGCACGATGCCGCAAACCCGCTTCGTTTTGAAAAACGCCCTCGAGAACCACATTCGTCCGATCGTGGTCATCAATAAGGTTGATCGGCCTAACGCCGATCCGAAGAAAGCCGTCGATGAGGTTCTCGATCTCTTCATTGAGCTCGGTGCCCCTGAAGATTTGCTCGATTTCCCGATCGTTTATGTCTCAGCCCTCAACGGCACCTCGTCCTTATCGCCGGATCCCGCCACTCAAAAACCTGGCATGGCTCCGCTTTTCGATATGATTCTCGCGAAAATTCCTGCTCCGAAATGCGACCCCAATGGTCCGTTCCAATGGCAATCGGCTCTTCTCGATTACAATGATTTCGTCGGCCGGATTGGCATCGGCACTATCCGTCGGGGTTCCGTCCATGTGGGCGACAATTTGACCGATGTTCGCAAGGATGGCTCCACCGCCAACTTCAAAGTCATGAAACTTTATACCTTCTATGGCATGAACCGCAGCGAAGTTGATTACGTCGAAGCGGGCGACATTTGCGGTATCGCCGGTCTCACCGACATCGGTGTCTCCGATACCGTCTGCGATCCGAAGAAACTCGATCCTTTACCGGCCCTCCGGGTCGACGAGCCGACCTTGCAGATGGAATTCGGCACCAACTCCTCGCCGATGCGTGGCCAAGATGGCAAACTGGTGACCGCCCGCGTTATCGAGGAACGTCTCTTCGAAGAAACGCAGCGCGATGTATCTTTGAAATACCGCCGGATCCCCAATAGGGAAACTTGGATCGTCTCTGGACGCGGCGAGCTTCACCTTGGCGTTCTCATCGAAACGATGCGACGAGAAGGCTACGAACTCGAAGTCAGCAAGCCGCAAGTCATCATCAAAGAGATCAACGGCGAAAAATGCGAGCCATACGAGGATTTGCAGATCGATGTCCCCAATGAATTCGTCGGCGACATGATGACCACTCTAGGAAATCGTGGCTCAGCACTCGTTTCGATGGACGACAATGGGATGACCACCCGCTTAATCTATGTGATTCCTTCCCGCGGACTTCTCGGATTTGTCTCGAACTTCCTCACGATGACCAAGGGCTATGGCATCATCAACCACACCTTCAAAGAATACCGTCCGCTCTTCAAACACGAAGTCGGTGAACGCAATATCGGCGTCTTGGTCTCGACCGACAAAGGCGAAGCGACCTCCTATGCCTTACAGAAGGTCGAAGAGCATGGCACGATGTTCATTGTGCCAGGTGATCTCTGCTACGAAGGCATGGTTGTTGGCGAACACCGCTACCCCGTCGACCTCGCGGTCAACTGCACGATGACGAAGCCGATGACCAACGTCCGCTCATCCACCCGTGAATTAATGATTGTCTTGAAGGCCCCGCGCAAGATGTCGCTCGAAGCCTGCCTTGACTACATCAACCTCGATGAACTCGTCGAAATCACCCCGCACGCCATCCGGATGCGGAAGCGGATACTCGACACCTCAGAGCGCAAGAAATTCGATGCCCACAAAAAAGCCGATGCCGAAAGCGCCCTCGAAGCCGAAACGAAGATCATCTGATTCGCAAGGAACCCTGTTTGAAGGGTTCCTTTTTCATTATCTCTTCCAAAACCCGCTTCTTCTTTCTCAAAATACCGCCCCCAGCACGATTGCCCATGAAGAAAAGGGCCTAGGCAAACCGCCAAGGCCCTTTCATTATTAACACATCAACTATTCGTGCTTACGGCGGCCGATCAAAAGCCCTGCAGATGCGACGGAGGCGATGCCAAGAGAAATTAGCGCAATCCAAGCCGGGGTCCAAGCGGAATCGCCAATTCCGGTGATGGCGGCTGGGGCGCCGCCCGTTTTATTAGCAATTTGGCGGAGCTCAGCGATGATATGGTCGAAAGTGACATCGACACCATTCGTCGGATTTTCGCTATTATAGACAAAATCCGTCGCTGCGTTGACGTAGCCTTTCGCGACGTCGTTTAACGCATCGTATTCGGCGAGAAGAGTCGTCGCAGTCGCTTTGCTGATTCCGCAAACGCTCGCGACAAGAACCGATCCGGAAGCGTTCACGCCTCTCCGAGCAGCATTAATGTCATAGACAACGGCGGCCGCAAAACCCCGATCGGAGTCGCCAGTCGAACTGTCCGAAAGCTTATAAAAAGTGTTTTCGGATAAGACAAGATCAGCCGTTTGATCGGTCCCGACTGTTCCGCCGGCGCCTTTATTGAAAAGAATTGCCGTATCATTCGAGTCGGCGTAAAATGCGGCTTTATAAATGCCGCTGCCCTGATAATTTACGCCATCAGTCGCCAGCGTGATTTTCGTCCCAGGGAAAGCGCCGAGGCCACTCTTACCGCCAAAGGTGTAAGCGTAACAATTGGCCCAGTTGGACGGAGCGGAAAAATAAACGTATTTTTCAGTTGTGTAAGCGGTATATTTTGCGTAGAGATTGCCGGCTTCGGTCCAAGTTTTTGCAACATATCTGTTTGTGCAAGCGGCATCGGTGTACCAATCATCAAAAAGATAGCCGGATCGATTGACAACCGTTGGGGCAAAGGAACTAATCGATTCGGCATTTTCCGTTGCAAACGCCGTCGCTTCGACGATTCCATCGACCACGGCGTATTCTGAGACGGCATAAGAAATCGCTTCGATCGAAGAGATCCAGCGGGTGTTTTCGTTCGTATACGTATATGTCAGCTTATAAAGGCCGGTTGTATTGCAGTCAACATCGCCCCTTTCATTGAGGCTGAATAAAGCCGAAGAAATGGAGCTATCAAGGTTATTAACCCAAATGTCGCCATGTTCACCATCAAAAATCTTGAAGGTATCGCCTGACGCCAAAGATTTCGTAATGTAGTAAACAAAAGACGACCCGGTTTTGTAATACATCAAATCGGTTTCGCCCCACGCATTAAAACTACCTTTCAAATAAACGCCAGCCGATTTGGCATCTTCTGCCGCGACCATTACTGGTTTGGACGAAAGGAAGCCAGCGCCGATGGCGGCGCCCACAATGCCTAAGCTCAAAACGAGTCGCAGACCCATCAATTTCTTTTTCATAAACTAAGGCTCCTTTTTGCGTTTCTGTTTTTTATTATAGTAAGTGCTTTTCTGAAAAGAAAGCCCATTTTCAGGACATTTTCATAAATTAACAAAGAGCGAAAGCAAGAAAAACGACCACGAAGAGAACGCTGGTCGTTTCCCCGAAAAATGACGAAATCAGATGCTCGCCTCGCCAAGGTTTCTCAATCTCAGTCTCCTTCGCCTTGCCTTCTTAAACCCTTCTTCAGCTCGATAAGATCGATCCCCGAAAGATGAAGCCAGCGCAAAGATTCGTCTTTCTCGTACGCTTCTATCCCCTTGGCTACTCGTTTAAAGCAGTGAGCAAGAGAGGATAGGTTAATTCGTAAAGGCGGAGTTTCAATCGATTGAGGAATAAGGAATGATCGATGTTCATGACGAAGAGTTTATCGCTCGGCATCAAAACGAAAAACGAAGGGGGCCTTCTTGCTTGGCCGTCGAGCGGCCGTATAAGGCCTATCGGCATCTTTGAGGCAGGCCCATTTGACCGAATCAGTCAAATCCGGAAAACGACGGAAGAAACTTCGCCGATTGACGCCACAATCTATCCCGAGGTCAATCATCACAATTTCGCCGCGCTTGTTTTTTTCCGTCAAGAGTTTCTTC
>JBAYEZ010000013.1:0-13861 GCA_041667485.1 Bacilli bacterium | reverse complement strand
CTTAAGCATCAGCATCGGTTCCTCGGTTTACGGCGATTCGTCGGGACGGATTGTGATTGATGGAACCTATACGAACGGATCCGCGATCGTTTTTCCCAAAGTCCAAAGCGTCGGTGGACCCCATAGGACCGGCTACGCCTCCGTCGCTTGGACCCGGCCTTCTTTATCGGGCAACTATTGCGATGACGTGGGGGTCCGTTGCTACACCGCCGATGATTACTATCAGGATGTCCCATCGGCTTTGGGCGCGGCTTCCCCCGTCACCACGGCGATCCCGAGCGATCATTCGTCGACCATCAAACTCTATAGCGCCCACACGAATGGCTACTACACCATCCTCTCTCAGGTTGTCATCACCTATAACTGTTCCGCTTCCTAATCCTTTTCTGATGCGGAAAGAAAGGTGTCGGCTTCCTCTTTGCTTTATTCCGCCTTTAATCCCGAAAATCAAGCCAAAGGCTATGCGGCCGAGAGTCTCCACGCCGACGAAGTTTGCTTTCATGCGGTATCTGAAATTGCGAGATTAGACGGGGCTTATCTCAAGGAGCAGGGCTACGGAACCCGTTTCGTCCCTAAGACATAATTTCATTCATCGAACCGCCTTCCAAAAGGGCCCAACAGGGAATATCCCCTGCAAATTGCGCCCCTTTTTAACTTAGAGAAAAAAGAACCGGGAGGAAAACAAAAGGGTGGGGCTGGTCTTTTTCCTTCCGCCGCCCAAGAGAGAAAAAGAACGCTTGTCCTTAAAAGGGAGTGCCCTATAATGAAAAAGAAAATGAAGAGTGAAACACTCCTCAAAGAAGCGAGGGTCACCGATGGAAGAGAAAAGCGTGAAACAGGGCATCTTTTTGACTCTCGAAGGGGATGAGCACATCTCCTTTGTCTATGATCAAGCCGAGAAAAACCTCAAGATCCTGGCGGGTAGCCACGAACAAAACGCCTTTAGTTTCTTAAAGAAAGTCACAATCCTTAACCAAACCGATCACGACATCCTTTCCTCGCGCCTCCATATCGACTTCTTGCCCGCCGAAATCGTCTGCGAAGATATTCCTTTAGCCTGCTTAGAGAAAAATAAAAACACCGAGGTCACCTCCTTTCCGATCACCCTTTCGCCCCGTTACCTCTATCAGTTAAGCGAGAAGATGGCGGGGATGATGAAGATCAGCCTCGTGTCGATGGGCGGGATTGTCTTAGCCTCCGTAGAAGAAAACATCAGCCTCCTACCGATTAACGAAAGCGCGGCCGATGGGCGAAACCCAGCCATCCTTGCCTCTTTCATCACCCCGAATGACGATGAGGTGAAGAAACTGATTGCCCGAGCGGCCAAGATCCTTGAAGAAAAAACCGGGATTCCTTCCTTTTTAGGTTACCAAAGCGACGATCCCAACGATGTTCTTAAGGAGATGGAGGCGCTCTATCTCGCCCTCCAGGAAGAAGGGATCCGTTATAGCAACCCGCCCGCCAGTTTCGAGACGACCTTTCAACGGGTCAGACTCCCCTATGAAGTGATTCGCGAGAAGACGGCGACCTGCCTCGACTTCGCTCTCCTCTACGCCTCGCTCCTCGAAGGAGTCGGACTCTATCCTCTCGTCGTCCTCTTAAAAGACCACGCCATGAGCGGCGCTTATCTCAAAGAGCACTTCTACCCCGAGGCCCTCATCGACAATTCGACCTTGCTCGACAATGGGGTGTCCCAAGGGATCGATAGCCTAGCCCTCGTCAACCTCGCCGACGCCGCGAGTGGGCTGGCGCTCTCCTTTGAACAAGCCAAAAACGATGGGGCGGAGCAAATCCACCTCAAAGAGTTTGCTTATGCCCTCGATATCGCCCGCTCGAGAAAAATCGGTCTTTTGCCGATTCCCACCCCGCACGAAGTGAATGGCAAAAGCGAAATTGAGTATGAGATAAAGCCGATTAAGGAAGATGAAATCCGGACGATCAATCCCCAGGAGCAAGGGGTGATCGCCAATAAGGGCAAGAGCAAGAGCAAGTTCGATCTTTGGGAAGAAAAACTCCTCGATCTCAATATCCGCAACAACCTGATCAACCTCCATATGGGTTCGACGGCTTTGGCTTCGCGCTGCCCCGATCCTCTCGCCTTCCTTTCATCGGCGCTCGCAAGCGGCCATTTCTCGCTCCTTCCTCAGACAAGTCCGGCCAAGCGTTCGAATGAGTTCATCCCCTTTATCCTCAGCAAATCCCCCACTGATTTCGCATCGAAGGATCTGTTAAGCCAGCACTTCCTCAGCGTCTCCTCTTCGGGAGGCGAGCCAGAAAAGAGCTTGGTCTTCTTAGCAAGAAAAGCCAACACCGAAATCGAAGAGAGCGGCTGCAACCCCCTCTACTTGACCTTGGGAGCGATCGAGTGGTACGACTCCGAGAAAAGCAAGCGGCCTTATTACGCCCCGATCCTTTTAATCCCGGCCAGCATGCCCCGGCGGAAAAATGGCCAATTCTATTCGCTCGACATCGATAGAGACGGGATTCAGTTCAATACCACCCTCTTTGAGTATTTCAAAGAATTCATGGACCTCGACTTCTCGGAGTTCAATGCCTTATTTAGCGATAAAGACGAGGCGATCGACTTGCAGAGCATCTACAACACGATCCGCCGCAAAATCGAGGCCAAGAAAGGCTGGAAGCTCTTTGACAACCTCATCAGCGTCTCCCTCTTCAGCTTCGCCCACTTCGTCATGTGGAGCGACATGAAGAACTACCGCGACGTCTTCCTCCATTCGCCGATCGTCCGCTCGATGGTGGCTGGGCAAAAAGAATGGGCGGACGTGCCAGAGATCCCGCTTGCCTCGCTCGATGAAAGCGTCGCCCCGGAAGAGGTTTTCGCGCCTTTGAGCGCCGACTCCTCCCAACTTGAGGCGATCCTTTCAGCCGAAAAAGGCGAATCCTTCGTCCTGGACGGCCCGCCGGGCACCGGCAAAAGCCAAACGATCGCCAACATCATCGTCAATGGCATCGCCCAGGGCAAAAAGATCCTTTTCGTCGCCGAAAAGGAAGTCGCCCTCGAAGTGGTCAAAGCTCGACTCGATCAGCTGGGTCTTGGCTCATTCTGTCTCCAGATCCATTCCGCCAAAGCCAACAAGAAGGACGTCCTGTCCCAGCTTTCTTCGGCTTTGGCCTTAGGCCAGACCAAAGCGCCGGAAGACTTCTTCAAAGAAGCCAACGCGATCAAAGCGGAACGCGCGAGCCTCAATCTTGAACTCGCGAAGCTTCATGCCTCGCGTGGCTTTTACGTCTCGATCTACGATGCGATCCTGACCTACTTCGCCGAAGAAGAAGAGGCGAAGAAAATCACGATTAGCGAAGATTACGCCCGCAAGATGAACGAAGAAAAAGAAGCGGCCGTAAAGAGTAACCTCAGCGAGATAGCCCGCTATGGGAAATCCCTTGGGGGCTACCACGATAACGTTTTCTTACCTTTCGCCTCTTTAACCTATTCTTTAGAAAGCCGCGATGCCCTCTTTGAGAGCCTCGAAGGCTACTGCCCCCTCCTCGACCGTCTGGCGAATTCGTATGCGAGTTTTCTCGCTGCTCATCTGCCGGGCTTAGAGGCCTCAAAAGCCAATCTCTATCCGCTCTATGGTCTCTTGCTCGCCCTCCAGAAGAAAGGCGAGATCATGAAGGATGTCCTCGCAAACGCTCGCTTTTTAGCTAGTGAGAAAATAAGCGAAGACTACCTGAATGATGTCGGGGTCTATCTTCAACATAAAACCACGCTGGCAACCCTATTTAACGACAGCGTTTTCGCCCTCGATGAAAAGCGGCTACTCGAGCGATGGAAAGAAAAAGAAACGCTCGCTTTCTTCCCCCGCCTCAAGACGGAGATCACACTCTTAAAAACCTTGAGAGCCAGTGCCAAAAACCCAAAAGACATCAGTAAGAAAAACTACGTTGATCTTTTAACGAAGGTCAAGGAAGCCAACGAGGAGAAGGCGGCCTTGGCAAGAGCCGACGGTTTCCTCAACGATCTCTTCCCTCGCGTCGAAACCGAGAGCCTTGAACTTTATCAAAAGGATGTCGCGGCCTATCATGACACCCTTGCCGTGGCAAAGATCCTCGACCGTTTCGTTTTCACACCGACGTTCTCTTTAGCGCAACTCAGCACTTTCGCCTACGCCTATAAAGCCTCGCCCACTGACTTATTTGCCAATGACGTGACCAGTTTCCTCAAGGATGTTGAAGACTTCGCCTCGCTCAATCTCTCTTTGAGAAAGAAGTACGGTTTTGATGGCTTCTCTCTCCCCGATCAGCCCCACTACTTTAGCGCTTTGTCTTTCTCGCTCCTCGAAGCCAAAAGTCACGCCCTCCGTTTGGGCGAATGGGTCAGCTTCCTCACCTTGCTTAAGCAAGGCGAGCCGCTTTTGCCGCCCGAGCTTCTTTCCGCCTATAAAGAAGGCGCCCTCAACGAAGACGAGCTCTACCCCGTCTTTAAGGGGGCCCTCGCCTATCGAATCGTCGTCGCCGGATTGAAAGAAGAAAATCTCTCTTCGCTCAACGCTCTTTCGAGCGAAGAGAAGATCGCGCACTACAAAGAAACGATCGCCCGCTACCGCGAACTCCAAGTCCAAGAATGCGCGGCTAGGGTCAGCGCCAAATACCCCTCGAACGCCGTCAAATACGCCCGGAGCGCTTTGGCCACTTCGCTCAAGCGTTATTGCGCTTCGTCAGGACGGGGCCGCTCCTTGCGCGGCATTTTCGACGAGTGTGGCGGCCTCATCAAGGATCTTTGTCCTTGTTTTCTCATGTCGCCTTTATCGGTCGCCCAGTATCTCGCCCCGGACAAAGAGGGGTTCGATATCGTGATTTTCGATGAGGCTTCGCAGATCCAGACCTCGGAAGCGATCGGCAGCTTAGCCCGGGCCCATTCGGCGGTGATCGCCGGGGACCAAGAGCAGATGCCGCCCTCGAACTACTTCGAAAGCACCTTCTCCTTCTTCGATGAAGGGGGCGATGACGCCTCCTCGGAGGATCTTGAAAGCTTCCTCGATGACGTGATCGCTTTAGGCTTACCCCGCCACCGGCTCAACTGGCACTACCGGAGCCACCACGAATCGCTCATCGCTTTCTCGAACAAAAGCTTCTATGGCAATAGCTTGCTTTCTTTCCCCTCCCCTAGCGCCCAGGAATCCCAAGTCCGCTTCCGCCAAATCGGGGGCCATTACGAGCCGGGGAGAGGCATCAACAAAGACGAAGCGAAGGCCATCGTCAAAGAGATTTTGCTGCGCTTAAAAGATCCTGCGCTCGCCCAGAAGAGCATCGGGGTCATCACCTTCAACGAGAAACAAGAGAACCTCATCGAAGATTTGCTTCAAGGCGCTTACGACAAAGATCCAACGCTTTCGTCCACCCCGGGTGGCGAAAGCATCTTCGTCAAGAACCTCGAAAACGTCCAAGGCGATGAAAGGGATGTGATTCTTTTCTCCATCTGTTTCGCCCCCGATCCTCAGACGCGTGTGATGCCGCTCAACTTCGGCCCCCTAAGCCGGGAAAAGGGCGAGCGGCGCCTCAATGTCGCCATCTCCCGCGCCCGCGATGAGATGATCGTCTTCGCCTCATGCGAACCCGAAGATATCCGGGCGGAGCGGGCCCTCAATCAGGGCGCGAGTTATCTCAGAGCTTTCCTCTCTTATGCCAAGTTCGGGGCGAAAGTCCTCAGCAATAACGCCGCCGGTTCTTCCTATGAAGAAGGGGCTTCTTTGGCCCCTTATCTTGCAGCTGACTTGCGAAAAGAAGGCTACGAGGTCGACACTGATGTCGGCACCTCGCTCTTCCGAATCGACATCGGCATCAAGGACCCCTCGAATCCGAAAGAATACGCGCTTGGCATCGTGATGGATAATGCCTCTTACGCCCGCAGCGTCACCTGCGTCGATCGGAATGTGATCCAGCCGATGATGCTCTCGCGCCTCCACTGGTCGATCTTACGGGTTTGGTCGGTCGAATACCTCGACCATGGCCCCGAAGTGGTTGCCCGGATCAAGGAAGCTTTAGCCCATCCTCTCCCCACAAAAGAAGAGAAAGTCCCCGAACCCCATTCCCCCGCCATCCTCTTTCCGGCCGAACTCCGCAATCCTTATCCCCATCAAATCCCCTATGTCGAAGCGATGAAGACGAGCTTAGGCAGCTTATTGGTCTATAAGGCCGTCGAAGTGATCGTCAACGCCGAGGCGCCGATCGCCTTTTCTCTCCTCAAGAAACGGGTTCGTGACTTCCTGTCGCTTTCGCGGATCACCCCCACCGTCGACAAGCAAATTCGCAGTACTCTTGTTGCCTTCTCGTGCCATGGCGAAGAGATCAAAGGGAGCAACATCTACATCTGGGCCCCTGGCCAAGATAAAGACAGCTACCCCTATTTCCGCATTGGCGGGGACCGCGAGCTGAACGAAGTGCCTTATCAGGAGATTGCCAATGCGATGGAAGATATCCTCACGCTCCAAGGGCCGATGAGCCCCGAGGACCTCTTCCGCTTGGTCAACGAGCAATTCGGAAGCAACGTCCTCGGCGATAAAAGCCGGAGTTATCTCTCGCTTTGTTTACGGGCAGGCCTCAAGCGGAACCGCAACCACCTCGAAATGGACGAAAGCGAAGTTCATATCAAAGCCTAAGACGAAGCTAAGCAGAATCCTCATGTTTTTAAGGACCTGCTTTTTGTTTTAACGTAAAAAACGAGAGGGAAGAAGCTCTCTCGTTAAAGAACAAACAAAAAGGCGCTAGAGTCTAAGAGCGAGTATCCCAACGCGAAGACCGCGGGATACTAGGCCCAATTAGGCTAGATAGCACCTCTACTAATCGCCCAACGCGAAGTCGGGGATTCCGAACAGCCCATTGTTCAAGCAATGTCTTTCGGGTCCACTATAATGACAACTCTTTCAAGAAAATTCAAGGAAAATGTAAGCGGTTGCAAAAACTTTACAATGCCTCATTCGAAACTTGATTCGGTCCAGCAGTTTTCTATGACTCGTTGGCCTTTTGCGTTCTTTCTCTCCCCGGTGGGGCCATTGCTCGTTTTTTCGCCATCTCTCTCAAACAACAGGCCATCCGATCCTTCGCTCCTGCCTCCTTCAGCAAGAAAGATATCCCTCAAAATAGCTTCGAGCTCAAAGAAAGAACGCTGGCCGACGTCCCCTCTTGGGCTCCGCCCTTGTTGGCCAAAAACCAAAGACAAGCATAAAAGAGTAAGTATCGTTTTGATGGGTGCCCATCTTTCTTTCATTGGCTCATGGCCGCTGCCCAATTGTGATGGCAATAAACTGCATTCATCAAAGGATTCGCTTAATCCTCGTTCGGAAAAAGGGAGATGAAGAAAATCCCGAAGCCGCATCGCTAAAAACGTCCGCTTCAAAGCCGCCCATTTCAATCGAGCAACCAGCCCCGGATGTCTTGCCCTCAAGGTTCGGACAGCGATTGGCTGACGGGATGACCTCGCGCTTATCCAAACCGCAATGGTCTGCGGATTAAGCAATCTCATTCGAAAAGGAATTCGAATCAGGCGGAGCAAATCGAAAAATCATCTTCGGATACGAAACAAAAAAGTCCGACCGCTGATTCAAAGATTATTCAGCCATTGCGGTTTTCATTCTTTCATAGCGGAAAAAGTGAATTCCCCGACATAGTCAAATCGACCCAAAGACCTCAAAGAATTTGTATGTCGACCTTTCGCCTCGCCATGACCGATTTGATAAAGTCTTCTGCCGATGCTTTAACCTTGTGGCCCTATTTGCCAAGGAAGAAGCCGCCTGATGCCTTTTGGGGAAAGAAAAAAAGAGTGACCCCACTCCTTGGCTTGCATTCGCCATCTCGCGAAAAGGTTTCCAGAAAAACGCGAACGGCTTATTCTCTGGGGGCTTCAGGGCGATGGGGATAATTCCGCTTGTCATCGTACATCGCCAGATCGGCGGTTTTGAAGACTTCATCGAAGCTTAGTTTGCCTTCCGAGGAGGCGATGCCAAAGGAGGCCATGATCCCCTTCTCCTCCAGCGCTTTTTTAACTTTCGCGACATAGGCGGAGGCTTCTTCTTTCTTCGCCCCCTTCCCCAAGACGACGAGCTCATCGCCGCCGCTCCGATAAAGCCGGAACTTGCGCGGGGCTAAGCGGAGGCAGGTATCGGCCAAAAGGCAAAGCGCCTGATCGCCCGCTTGATGGCCGCCGGTGTCGTTGATGCCTTTTAAGCCGTTGAGATCAAGCAAGACCATGACGAAACTCGCCCGAACCAAACGTTCCGCATCGGCATAAAGACTCCGCCGATTCCATAAGCCCGTGAGCGCATCGCGTTTATAGATGTCGAGATCGAGATAGATGTAATAAACGGTGCAGGAAACGACGAGGCAACCCGGCGAAAGGAATTTGATCTCGGTTTCGCTCTCCATCACGACTGCGAAAGAGCAGATCGTCATGATGAAAACGAGAATCGCGATCTCGCCAAAGCCAATGCTCCGCGATTTGCGGACGATCTGGTACATCAATAAAACGAAATAGAGACCGCTCACAACGTGAGGGAGATAGCCGATCGGGCCGCGGACAAAGTTGTTTTCTTCCCGAAAAGAGAAAACCCAATGGCTCCAAGGGCTCGTGAAAACAAGGGCCGCCAAAACGCCTAAGGGAATCCAAAGATAAGGGTTCGGCTTTTCCCGGCGGGAAAAAACCGCCAAAATGGTCACGATCGCCGCCGGGCGGAGGACATAGCCCAAACAAGAAGTGAAATAACGGAACTGATTAAGCGTATTACCTTCGCTCAGGTAGTAGTCGCCCATGTCGGCGAAGTCGAGGACGAAGACGATCAAAAGATAGAGAAGGAAAAGCTGGTTGCTCCGTTTATCGAAGTTACGGTTAGAAAAAACGATGACCGCCATTCCCACAATGAGGCTAAGGGTCACGAAGTTTGCGAGAAGAATTTCGGGAAAAGTGGCGTTGGGATTCACTTCATCATTATAGAAACTCTCTAGAAAACTGACTAGGACTTTGGCGCAAAAGAAAAGGACCGTCTCCCTTTTTGGTTTGCTCAGCCCAGCCAGCGAAAAAATCAAGAAGAGAACCCCATAAAAAAGGGGATGGCGTTTCGTCATCCCCGCGAAGAGCAAAATAAAAGGCGCTAGATTCTAATGGCAAGTATCCCTTTCACGAGATCCGGCGGGATACTCCACCCAATTAGCTTTGATAGCACCTCTGGCCCACCAACGACTGGTTGATGGTCGCTCGAACAGTCCATTGACTAGCAATGTCTTTCGGGCGAGTCTATCTTGGCACGATTTTTAGAAAATGCAAGGGTTACGTTTTTCTCCTTGCTGCTTCCTTGCGAGTTTCCGTTGCAGTAGAAGAAACGATAAAAGTCAAAAAATGAAACTTTACTATCGTCTTCGAAATCCTAATTTCGTTGAATTTGTCTCATTTTTTGAAAAGAAACTCGGTGTGGAAAATAGCCACGCAAACATCTTTTTGTGCTAACGTATTCAAGCCGATTTGATGTTTAGGCCCCTAATTCATCAAATTGGCATTTTTTGTGCCCTAAAGGAACGGGTGAGGAAACCCGCTCCTTCTTTTTTTATTTTGACGAAACGGCTTCTGCCATTCGCAAGGCAAAACGAAAAGAGATCCGTCAACCGCCTCGGCAAAGGCATAAAAGCCTTTTCCCTGACGAAAAAGGGCTATGTTGCCTTGTGGCTGTGGGAGGTCTCCGACCGACCCGCCAACTCATGAGTTAACAGAGTCGAAAAAAGCCCACCCCTTTGGGTGGGTTTTTGGGCATCCTCGTTAACGACGTCTGGCGACTGACGTTCAACTTGATGCAGTTCGACTATACATGATTTGAAAGGAAAGGAAAGGAAAAATTTTCCAAGGATATCAAAATTCGATTTTTTAAACCAAGTTTCGATTAAAAGTGGACTCTTGAACGATTGCAAAAGCTAAACTTTTTGTACCTACGCCACCGGCTTAATGAGTTTTCATTCTTTTTCAAATTGGAAAGAAAAAACCTTTCCGCTTTTGCGCCTTTCGCCTGGTCAAGCGAAAGAAACGCTTTTCTTTTCCGGCTGTTTCCCTTGTAAGAAATGCGCCTATAATGAACCCGCCATGTCCAAAAGAAAGACTATCCGTTTGCTCTATCTCCTCTACGCCATTTTCGGTCTTTTTTTCCTGGCGTTGAGCCTGGTCCGCCTTTTTCTTTATCTCTATGCCCCCGCCCAGCCCGCCGGGGTCAATGAAAAGGGATATCGCACGCTCTTTTTCCTCAAAGAAGGCATTGAAATTCTCATCGCTTCCTCGTTTTTGGATTATGGCGTCTATGGCACCATCCACAAAGAGGGACGGACCAAAGCTTCCTATTATGTTCCGCTCTGGTTCATGGGGGTCGGCGATAGCCTTCTTTATCTTCTTTCCGGCATTGCCATCCCCTTTTTGGCCACGCCCGAAGAGGCCGGGGACGTCATCACCTCTTTTCTTTATGCCCACTTTTTTGACCCGGTCTATCTTTTTTCCCTCGCCGGCGCGATCTTTTTAATTCGGGCCTTCCAAAGAGAAGAGAGAGGCCGCCCTTACCTCAAGCAAGGCTACATCGGCCTCGCCTTCCTTTTCCCGCTCTTTGTCTACGATTTCGTGATGTTCTGTCTCGCCAGCGTCAACTCCCTCGCTGGCGTTCCCGCCATCGTCTTTGGCAGCCTTTTCTATCTCTTCCGCCTCCTTTTGTGGATCCTCGCTTTCTTCGCCCTCAGCGAGACCGATGATTGACTCCCTGCAAAGGTCTTTTAAAAAGAAGGATAATACCCTTATGGATGAACTCGAAAACTACGTCAAGAAAGCCCTCGGATCCGACCATTCCGGACATGGCTATGCCCACGCTTTGCGCGTCCGTTCCCTCGCAAGGAAGATTCAAAGTAGCGAAGGGGGCGATCTCCATATCATCGAAGGCGCCGCCCTCGTCCACGATACGATCGATTCGAAACTCTTCGCCCATCCCGAAAAAGAAATTTCCAAACTCGAAAAGGAACTGGCTCAACTTCATTACCGCCCCGAGGAAGTCGACGCCATCCTCACGATCATCACCCACATGTCGTGGCATCTCCACGACGAAAGCGAGAAGAGCCTCGAAGCCAAGATCGTCGGCGATGCCGACCGGCTTGAAGCGTTGGGGGCGATTGGCTTAATCCGCACGATCGAATATGGGGCAAGTCGTGGCCGGGAATTCTATAAAGAAGCCAACCTCAAAAAGGTGAACGGCCACTACGGCTTCGCTACGAGCAGCGAAACGACCCTGAGCCATTTCTACGACAAACTCCTCAAACTCGAAGGGACTTTTCAAACCCCGACCGGCGAAAAAATGGCTAAAGAGCGTTCGGACTTTCTTCGCTCGTTCTTAAAAGAATTCTATTTCGAACTCGACGAGTGAGCTTTTTCGCGGATTTCTTCAGCTTCCTTTAACTTCTTCTTTCCCTCGTTGTAGAGGTTGAGGTAACCCGCGAAAAAGACGAAGCAAAGCGCCCCAATACCCAAGGCCCCATAACCAAAATATTGGCCAATCTGATAAAAGTCAATCTCCTCGCCCTGCCAAAGAATCTGGGCATGGAAGAGCTCGAAAAATAAGCCGATAAAGAAAAAAGCGAAAAAAAGAACAAAGAAAGTCAAAAGGCCCTGAAAGCCTTTTTTCTTTTGCGTATTCCCCGCGTTGCTCAGGGCTTGGATTTTGCTGTCGAGTAACGCTTCCGCCAAACGCGACAGATCACTGTTTTTCATCGTTATTAGCCTAGGGTCCGTTCCTCAAGAAATCAATTCCGACCTTTCAAAAGAAACGAAGTTATTTTTGTCAAAAAGAAAAGGGATATGATGGGGATTCTTAAGAAAAAAGCTTCCCGAATCTTTTGAACTCAGGAAGCTTGTCGCATCTCTTCAGTAGGCTTTGGCGAAGTAAGCAACAATCGCGGCGTCTTTCCCGCAAATCGGGCACTTGGCGCCGGGCTTCACCGCTTCTTGGGCGATGCAACGGGCCGTCCCGCCATTGGTGAGCTCCTTGATCTTGAGCTCGCACTCTTCTTCTCCGCAGAAAGCCATCTTGACGAAACCGCCCTTATCGAGCGCCGCATTGAGTTCGGCGATTGAAGAGGCTTCTTGGATATGCGAAGCAAGGAAGGCTTGGGCCTTTTGATACATCGCTTCGTGAATTGCTTTCAAGACCGCCGGAATCTCGTTTGGGAGTTCGGCGAGTTTCGTCACGCTCTTCTCGCCATTGACCCGCTTGGTCAAAACGCATTCGCCTTTGGCTAAGTCGCGGGGGCCCACTTCGATTCGGAGCGGAACGCCCGTCATCTCGTATTCGGCAAACTTCCAGCCCGGCGTCTTGCTCTCATCATCATCGAGTTTGGTCCGAACCCCTTCTTTCACGAGGGTATCATAGAGTTTCTTGCAGGCATCAAGCACGCCCGGCTCGCTTTGGCGAATCGGAACGATGACCGCTTGAATCGGGGCCACCGCCGGCGGCAAAACAAGGCCGTTGTCATCGCCATGCACCATGATGACCGCGCCGATCAGGCGGGTCGAGACGCCCCAGCTGGTCTGCCATGGGGTTTCTAAGGCATTGTTTCTTCCTTGGAAAGCGATGCCAAAAGCCTTGGCAAAACCTTGGCCTAAGAGGTGGGAGGTGCCGCTTTGGAGGGCTTTCCCATCGTGCATCAAAGCTTCGATCGTGTAAGTTGCTAAAGCGCCGGCGAAGGTCTCATGAACCGTCTTCCGGCCTTTCATAAAGGGAATCGCTAAGAGATCTTTGCCGCAATCATCATAGATGTCGAGGAAAGTTTTGACGTTCTTCTCGGCTTCTTCGCGCGTCTCAAAGAGGCAGTGTCCCTCTTGCCAAAGGAATTCGGAGCCGCGCAAGAAGGGGCGGGTCGTCTTTTCCCAGCGGACGACCGAGCACCACTGGTTATACATCTTCGGGAGGTCGCGATACGAAGAAACCAAACGCTTATACATGTCGCTGAAGAGAACCTCGGAGGTCGGACGGATCACGAGGGGGTCGGCCAATTTCTCGCCGCCGCCATAGGTAGCGACCAAAGTCTCGGGGGCGAAGCCTTCGATGTGCTCTTTCTCCTTGTTGAATAAGGAAGTCGGAATCACACACGGGAGGTAGACGTTTTGGGCGCCGTTCTCCTTGAAGCGCTTATTGAGATAGTTTTGGATCTCTTCCCAGATGGCATAGCCATACGGGAGATAATCGATGAAGCCCTTGACCGAAGAATAGTCCATCAATTCTGCTTTCTTGCAGACATCGGTGTACCACTGAGCAAAGTCGACATCGCGGGCGGTAATCGCATCATTTTTCATCTGAGCCATATTTTATTTCCTTTCCTTCATCGCTTTCACGCGATCGAGGTTCTTTTCATTAAGCGGGCGGAACATCGCGTCGTAGGGGGCGAAGACATCGCTCGAGATATAACTGATGCCGCTGCTGACGACCAACTCGAGGGCGGTCCAACTCATGAGAGAGTTGGCCACGATCGGTTTATTATAGTGCAACAGCTTCTCGACGAGCGCATGAAGTTCGACCCGAATTTTCGTATCCATGTTCGTCTCTTCGCTTGTCTGAGCGAAATCCACGAAAAAGGCATCGCATTTTTCGTAGATCTTGCCATCGAGGAGCAACGTCTTGCCCGAGAGGAGGATCGCCACCTCGAAACCGGCTTCGTGGATTTCGTTGAGCGTCTCGACAAAGCGGGAGAGCCCCGCCGCATCGACATTGACCGCCACGTCCTCTTCGCCGAAGAGGAAGACGAGATTGGCTTCTTGGGCATCGCGGAAGTGGGAGAAGAACGGCACGAGGAGCGACCTCTCTTGCATCCGGACGGGATAATAGAGCTTCTGAGTCTT
>JBAYEZ010000012.1:0-14219 GCA_041667485.1 Bacilli bacterium | reverse complement strand
CCGCGATCTGCTCTTTGATCGCTGCCGGCGGTCTCATCATGGTTATCCTCGGCATCGTCGGGGACTATTTGCCCGTCAAGGCCAGTGAAAACTGGATCCTGCTCGGCGAGGCTTCTTTCCAAGCGACGATGAAGATGAACTATCGTTGGTTCGGGGTTATCATTCTCTTGGCCGATGCCCTAATCGTCGTCATCTATCTCAACTACTTCGCGAAGAAGAGCGATATCGATGAGGAGCGGGCTTTGCGGAGGCAGCAACGCCTTCAGGTCATCTCCCAATCTGCCGATGCTCCCTCTCCCGCTGCTCCGACAGCTCCGGCTACCGAAGTCAAAGCGACGCCTGTCGAACCGAAGAAAAACTAAATGAAAAGCGAATGCCTCCGCAAGCGATTGCGGAGGTTTTCTTTTGGCGAACGTGAAGATGAAATAAACCAGAATCATCACTAAGGCTTTTCGAGCAATAACGGGGAAAATCTTGCAACAATCGATAGAATCAAGATGGTGTTTTCGTTTTTTATTTTGCTAGTAGCAACTAGTATGCTTTGCTATAATGAAAAAAAGAAGGGGCGCGCAATCATGGGAAGACGCAAACTTGTCGCGGACATCGATGACAAGATCATGATCGAAGCCATGAAGATGACAATGAAGGCCGGCACCGGACTTGTTTCGACAAAAGAGATGGCGAAAAAACTCCATATCTCCGAACCCGTGATCTTCGCCCACTTCAAAACCAAGACGGATTTGATGGATGCGACTTTCGTGAAAGCCTGCGCTCCTTTATTGAAAGATCAGATTGCGAAGGTCTGCCTCGAAAAAGGCAGCTCCGCCACCTATGAAGACTATAAGCCCGCTCTCCTTTGGGCTCTCTCGTTTAAAAAAGAAACGGTCTTTATTCACCATTATCTCGCCTCGAGTTGCCGCAAGGACAAAATCGTTCACGAAGCGCTTGGCCCCTTCTTCGAACAAACAGGCAAGGCGCTCAAAGCCCTTATCCCCGGGCGCCCGCTTAATCCTGAGCAACGCGACTTCTTGTGCATCGCCTACTTCCATGCCCGTATCGATATCCTGAATATCTTCATTCGGGGCCGTTTCCCCATCACCGATGAATATCTGAGGTTGATGGACTCATTCTTGGTTGGCGGTACCTTCGCTGCCCTTGGCCTTGATAGGCCCCGCAAATAAGAGTGGCTTTTTTGTTCCTTGAAATCCGGGCAAATCCCAATTAAATTTTGCAAAAAAGACTTATATTGAAATAAAATAGGCCATCGCTAGGATGGCCTATTTCCCCTTGGCGCCCTTCGCTTTAAAGCGAAGATTGCGGCGGGAACAGCTCCGAATTTGTCGCGCATTCGGAGCCGTGATTATCTTCTGGCGGAGGAAAAGGGAGTCGAACCCTTGCGCCCGGTTAAGAGCCTACGAGCTTTCCAAGCCCGCCCCTTCAGCCACTTGGGTATTCCTCCACGCCTTTCGCGCGGCAAAGGGAATTATAGGTTGTTAAAGGGCATTTTTCAATGTCGGTTATGTTATAATTTATCCGTTATGAAAGAAATTATCATTGATTCGAAGAATTCGGGACAAAAAGCCGAGAAGTTTGTTCGCCGCTACCTCTCGGAAGCTCCCTTAGGCTACATCTATAAGGCTTTTCGGAAAAAAGATATCAAGGTCAATGGGCATTGGATTCATAAGGACGACATCCTTCAAGAAGGGGACGTTGTTCGAATTTATGTGACCGATCAGCAGTTGGCGGATTTTGCCAAGCCACGCGAGGCCACCAAAGCCGATTTGCCCTTTCCGATCATTTATGAAGACGCCAATGTTTTGATTGTTGACAAGCCATCGGGGCTCCTTGTCATCGGCGATGAAGATGAAAAACGGAATACCCTTGGCCATAAAGTCTTGGATTATCTCTATTTCAAAGGCGAATTCGATCCGAATAACCACGCTTTCGTTCCTGCCCCGGCCCATCGGCTTGATCGCAACACGGCCGGCTTGGTCGTCTTTGGGAAAACCGATGCCGCTTTGAAGGAGCTTGAAGAACTCTTCAAGGATCGGAGCGAGATCGAGAAACGCTATACCGCTTTGGTAAGCGGCGTTTTAAAGGGCAAAGGCGAGATTAAGGCGCCCTTAAAGAAAAATCCGATGAGCGGGCTCGTCAGCGTCACCCCCATAGAAAACGGCGGCAAAGAAAGCCTGACCCGTTACGTGGCCAAAGAGAATTTCACCGACTCTACCCTCGTCGAGGTTGAACTCGTGACAGGGAGAACCCATCAGATTCGCGTTCACTTCCAATCGATTCAGCATCCGCTCATTGGCGATGGGAAATACGGAGATTTCGCCGTTAATCGGCTTTATAAGAACGCCTATGGATTCGATCATCAGTTCCTCCATGCCACTTCTCTCGGCTTCAAAAACGTCGCTGGCGTCCTCTCCGCCCTCAAAGGCAAGACTTTCTTGAGCCCCCTTTCAGCGGAGGAAACTTCCTTAATTGCTCAGCTTCGCTCGGCTGATGCCCCGAAGGAAAAGTGAGGGCGAGGACACCGATTCTTCTGTTGAAGGAAACGATGAACGTTGGCTTGCTTCAGCGATGATTTTATCCGAGGATAAGGCTTTGCTCAAAGCGATGGATCCGGAAGCGAACGACGATGCTTTTTCCAAGCGCCTCGGCGCCGCGCTGAAGAAAGGGTCGGAAATCAAAGTTTAAAGGAATAATTCGGCTAAGGTCAAAGCAACGCCATCGTGGTCGTTGTCTTTTTTTGTTGAAGGGAATTTTGATGAAAGGCGAGGGGATTTGCAGTGGAAAATGGCATAGGGATGGCCTGCTTCATCAAGCATTTCAAGATCGTTTAGACTATCGCCAAAGGCATAGACTTCCTCTTTTTCGAAGCCGAGCGTCTTCTTGAGATAAGCCAAAGCCGACCCTTTATCGACCCCGCGGTAATAGGCTTCGCTATAGAAAGAAGAGGTCCAAGCGCGGAAGGCGATTGAGTCGTGGGCTTCGACCGTCTTTTTTAAGAAAGGGAGATTCGCGTGGCTGCAGCGAAAGACCATCGCATAGGCGTCCTCATGGAGGTTGGTTTCGATCGGCCCGATTTGATGGGGATAATCCTGATAGGGGAAGTAATGGGCCAAATAATGATCTTCGCGAGCAAGATAGATTGTTTTATCCCCTTCGCAAAGGAAGGAGGAGGCTCTTTTGCCAAGGGTGGATGCTATCGCAATCACATCCTCCTTCGGAAAGGTTCGTTTGACTGCGGGAAAATGGGGGTCGCTCGGGTTGTAGACGTGAATGCCGTTGTAGGCGATGACGGGGCTCGTTAATCCGATTGTCTGATAGAAGGGAGCCAACGAGCGGTAGGGCCGGCCGCTGGCAAGGATTATGGTAAAGCCTTTTGAGGCCAGTTCTGTCAGGATTTTGTACGAAAAAGATGTTAGTTCGTTCGCTTTATTGAGCAAGGTGCCATCAAGATCGATGGCGATTAATTTATGGTTCATGTTCGAAAAAAGAAAAGCGAGGAAATCCCCTTGTCTTCCATTATATGACGATGCCCGTTTTCTTCAACGGGAGGATGGTCGGGGGCGGTGGCGAAGCATCCGTCAATTCTTTCGTTCTCTTTGAAAATCCGTTGAATGGGTCGCTTGCGCTTCGTTTCGTCAAAAACCTCGCCCAAAAAATATGCCTCGTGCTACAATAGAACCACATGATTAAAATCTATTATTCCCCCAGTTGTTCCAGCTGCCGCAAAGTCAAAAAATGGTTCGACGATCAAAACATACCTTACGAACAGAAAGATATCTTCAGCAAAGAGCTTTCGCGCGACGACTTGATGGAAATCATCTCGAAAGCGGAAGACGGGACTGATGACATCATCTCGCCGCGGAGCAAGATTGTCTCCGAAAATGACATTGACTTCGATGACATGACGGTGTCCCAGCTGATTGACTTCATCCGCAAGAACCCATCGATTTTGCGTCGGCCGATTATCGTCGATGATCATCGGGTTCAGGTCGGCTATAACGCTGAAGAGATTCGGACCTTCATCCCCCGCGCCCGCCGGATTGCCGAAATGGCGTGCTGCGATAATGAGTGCCCAACCTTTGGCATTTGCGATCCTTCAAAAGACATTCAAGGCTTGCTCAAAATCAAAAAGTAGGGTCGATTTGCTGAGGAAAACAAAAAGGAACGGAGCAATCCGTTCCTTTTTTGTCTTCAATTCTAGTGAAGAGCGTCGAGGGCGCGCGAGACCTTGGTTTTCTTGTTGAGGACAAAGGGGATGCCGTTTTTCTCTAGCAAGTCCCGGAGGAGCCGCTCGGCTTCGGGTTCGTTGTTGTATTCGAGTTCGATTTCGTAGTCGACGATCCCCGAGTAGTGATTCTCATCGATTGAAAGCTTGCCGCCTTCGTAAGGAACGTCGATACGTTCGGTTGTCAACGAAGCCTTGATCTTGAGGGCCGTGACATCGATGTCGAGCATCGTCAAGAAACGTTTGATGTCGCCGTCTGGGAAGATTCCGTTGTCGCTGAAATCGCTGAACTTTTGCTTGGTCCACGTGCAGTTCTTTTCGAGTAAGCCCTGCGAAAGCGGGGTCTTGAGGGTCATTTCATAGAGACCGCCTTTTTCGCGGACCCGTAAGGCGATGCCTTCTTTGCGGAGCAGGTTCTTCGCGTCATCGATGTAATAATTGGTCTGACTGTAAGAGGGATAATCCCGAAACAAGGCGACAATCTTCTCGTAATCGGATTTTTTTACCAGCGCTTTGGCTTCGATTTCAATGGCGTTACTCATAACTTTCTCCTTCTTGTGCTATTATACCTTTCGTGAAGCAAATGAGTAACGCTAATCCGAGCGATTATTATATGCAGAATCTTTATTGGATCATCGCCATCGTCGTAGCGGGGCTGATTCTTCTTTATTTCCTCTCGAGCCATTTTCTCCATGAAGCCAAACTGAAAAGACAAATCAAGACGCCGGATCAAGCCAAGTATTTATCGGCGCTTGGCGGGGCGGACAACATCCTTTCGCACGAACTCGTGGGTTCGCGAATCGTTCTTTCGTTAAAAGACTACAGCAAAATAAACCGGCCCCTTTTGCAAGAAGCCGGCGTGACGGGATTCATTGAGAAAAGCGACAAACTGACGCTGGTGGTCAAAACGAGCCCCGACCTAGTCTATCGGACGTTATTTCCAAATTAATGGCCTTTGGCGAAGACGTGCCATGCGATATCTTCGCTTGGTAGGCCCATCACGTTGTCGTAAGAACCTTCGATATGGTTGATGAGGCCCGCTTCGTCTTGGATTCCGTAAGCGCCAGCCTTATCTAAGGGCTGGCATTTTTTGATGTAAGCGAGAATTTCTTCGTCGCTCAGTTTGTTGAAGTAAACGGCGGTGGCAACGCTGCGGGTAATCTCCTTCGTTTCTGAGATGTAGGTGTAGCCTGATAAGACGATTTGCCGATGGTTGCTTTCTTTCTTCAACATGGCGATTGCCGCTTCTTCCGTGTGGGGTTTGCCAAGGATTTCGCCATCAAGGATGACGATGGTGTCGCAAGCCAAAACCTCGTCGTTGGGATAAAGGGCGTGGACCGCGTACGCCTTTAAACGCGATTCTTCTTCCGGCAGATCTTTTGGATCGAGGCTGGCGTCGATCGAACGCTCATCGACGTTGGGGACGATGACCGTGAAGTTGGGGGTTAGTTTCTTGAGGAGTTCTTTTCGCCGAGGCGAACCGCTCGCTAAGATTAGCATGGACAATTCCTTTCACTCGTTGACGTTCATGATGACCGGAATGATCATCGGGTTCCGCTCTGTCTTGCGGAAGATGTAGCTGGAGACTTCGTTCTTGATCGTCGCCTTGATGTCGCCGAAGGTGCACTTGTTCTTCATGAGGGCGCGGATGGCGTCTTCGGCGTGCATTTGGCTGTGGCGGATGACGTGGCTATCGCCGGCGGCGGCAAAGCCGCGGGCATAGACGATCGGCGGGACCACCATGGCATTGGTGCGGGAATTGATGGTGACGAGAACGGCCACCATTCCATCGCTCTTGAGCTGATCGCGGTCGTTGATGACGGCGCTCGAAAGCCCATCGAGGTCGTTGCCATCGATATAGACGTCTTCGGCGGGCACGTGACCACCGCGGACGACCTGGTGATTTTTGAGGGTCAAGGTATCGCCGTTGTCGCAGATGAAGATGTGATCGTGGGGGATGCCAAGAGTTTCGGCCACCTGGCCATGGAGTTTGAGCATACGATACTCGCCATGGGCAGGCATGAAGTAGTGCGGATTGATGAGGCGAAGCATCAGACGTAATTCCTGACGTGAAGGGTGCCCCGAGCTATGAAGCGAGAAAGCGAGGCTATTTTGTTTGACGTCCGCTCCCTGCTTGACCAAGTTGTTGACGAGGCGGGCGATCAAAGCGCCGTTGCCGGGAATCGGGTTCGACGAGAAGACGATGGTGTCGCCTGGGATGATGTGGATGTTCTTGTGATCGCCGTTGGCAATCCGCGAGAGAGCGGCCATCGCTTCGCCTTGGCTGCCTGTGCAGAGGATGCAAATGTCGCTTGCCTTGTAACCGCGGACCATTTCATCCGAGATGAGCGAGGTGTCGGGGATTTTGATGTAGCCGTATTCGCGGGCGATGCCGACGACGGTCTCCATCGAGCGGCCCAAAATGCAGATTTTGCGCTTGTGCTCGACCGCGACCTCGACGACTTGTTGAATACGGTTGATGTTGCTGCTGAAAGTGGAGACGATGATGCGGCCGGGGGCTTTGTCAAAGATTTCTTCGACGCCGCTTCGGACGTTGGTTTCGGAGGGGGTATAGCCCTCGAGTTCGGCGTTAGTCGAATCGCTGAGAAGCAAATCGACGCCTTCGCTGCCGAGCCGAGCGACCTTATCGAGTTCAAAGTTCGGTCCGACCGGAGTCAAATCGATCTTGAAGTCGCCGGTGTCGATGATGCGGCCTTCCTTGGTGTCGACGCAAATGCCAAAGGAGTCGGGGATCGAGTGGGTGACCCGGAAAAAGGAGACTTTGAAGTCGTCGCCGACGTTGATGACTGAATTTGAATCGTACTCGACGATTTTGACGTCATCTTTGATGCGGGCGTCCTCGAGTTTGTGGCGGATGAGAGCCGCCGCGAGCCGCGGAGCGTAAATCACCGGCACATAGACTGAACGGATGAGGAAGGGAATGCCCCCGATATGGTCCTCGTGGCCGTGAGTGATGAAAAGCGCGCGGATTTTGCTGCGGTTATTCTTTAAATACGTATAGTCAGGGATCACATAATCGACCCCGGGTAAATTTGCTTCGGGGAAACGAACGCCAGCATCCAAAAGGATGATCGAGCGATCGGTCTCCACGCAGTAAGTGTTTTTGCCTACTTCGCCCAGACCGCCCAAAGCAAACACATTGACAGGTGAATCTAATCTCGCCATAAAGGCCTCCAACGATAAAACGGCATGATTATTCCTATTTCGAAACTAACCAGCGCTTTAACTATAACACGTGGGGAAAGACGCGCAAGCGCAACAAAGGCAAAAAGGAATGAAAACGCTTTACTTCAAAAGAAAATGAACTAATTCTCAAATTGCAATCGAGCCTAAAATCTCGCGGTCTGGGTTCTTTGGATCGATATGATCGTAGAAGAGAACTCCATCGAGATGGTCGATCTCGTGCTGGAGGACGATCGCGTCATAGCCTTCGGCTTTGATGATGACGTTTTCGCCGAGCAAGGCGTTATAGGCTTTCACTTGGATGCGGAAGTCGCGATAGACTCTTCCGGGATGGGGGGCATCGACCGATAAGCAGCCTTCGCCGCCTGATAAATAGCACTTCTTGATCGAGGAAATCGTGATCTTCGGGTTGACTAATTCGTATTGGGTGAATTCGGTTCGCTCATCATTGAGCGGATAGAAAATCACCAACATCCGCTTATTGACTCCAACTTGGGGTGCAGCTAAGCCCACTCCTTCTCTCATCTTGGGATTTTTCTCCCGTTCGGCAGGGTCTTGGCTCAGTTTGAGATAGGCGAGCATTTCATCGAGGAGAGCTTTTTCTTCCGCATTCAGCGGGAGCGCCACTTCTTTGGAGGGGGCGCGAAGCGACTTGGCGTTGTCTTTGATAATTCGCAACATAGCAAACGTATTGTAGCACGTTGGCTAAAAAAATCTTAAAATAAACTTCAAATGGAAACGGAACTGTCCCTCGCTCTCAGCCAACTGAACGATGCCTTGAAGTCCGACCCGCGGATTTTAGCCTTAAACCAGGTCGAAGAAGCCCTCTATAGAAGCCCGGAAGTCATTGAACTCGCCAAGAAAAAGGACGCGGCCGAACAAGCCTACGAGGATTGTTTGGTCTATCATAAGGAAAAAGACCCGGAAACTTTGGCGCTCCAACGCCAGCTTTATCAAGCGAAACTCGCTTTGGATAAGCATCCGCTCGCGCAAGAGTATAACGCGGCATATATTCTCGTGCGGGATCTCTACATGAAAATTGACGATATTCTGTATGGCCCCTTTCGGAAGAGGAGTCTTTTCGAGGGGATAAACGGATGATCAGAATTGCCGCCGGGCTTTATCGTTCCCGGATCATTGAAACCCCCGCGAGCCTCACCGTCCCAACGAAATCGATGGTGCGCGAGGCAATGGAAAATGCTCTTTATCAAGATTTGCAAGGGGCAACCGTTCTCGATCTTTTCGCCGGGAGCGGTGCCCTCGCTCTCGAAGCGCTTTCCCGCGGGGCGAAGGAAGCCTATTTCGTCGATTCCTCGATGGAAGCCTGCGCGGTCATCAATCGCAATATCAGTACTCTAAAAGCCAAAGGAAAGGTTTTTTGCGAGGATTTTGATAAAGCCATCAGCGATTTCCAAGCGGCGAGAATCCGCTTTGACGTGGTTTTTCTCGATCCGCCCTATGCAATGAAAGACGTTTATTCTTCGGTGCCGAAAGACCTTCTGGAACGCGGTTTATTGAGCGACAAAGCGGTGGTGGCGCTCGAGTTTGAGGGCGAAGTCAACGCGCCCCTTTCGCTCTTTGCCTCGTCGAAGCGTTATCATTATGGGCGGACCGATGTCCTGATCCTGAGGAGGTAAGGCTATGCGCAAGGCGGTTTATCCCGGCAGTTTCGATCCGATCACAAACGGCCATCTTGACGTGCTGAAACGCTCGCTCAAAGTTTTCGATGAGGTCATTCTCCTTTTAGCCGTCAATCCGACCAAGAAAAGCGTTTTCTCGGTTGAGGAGCGCTTGACGATGATGAAAGAGGCGGTTAAGGATATGCCGGGGGTCAAGGTGGATTTCAACCCGGGTCTCACCGTTGATTATTGCCGTCAAGTCGGGGCCAAGCATTTGATCCGCGGACTTCGTGCCGTCACCGATTTCGAATCCGAATTCCAACTGGCGGCCGCTAACGAGTTCGCCGATCCCGATATCGATATGGTTTTCTTCATGTCCCGCAAAGAGGAGACCTTTATCTCCTCAAGCACGATCAATCAGCTTTATCAGAACGGAGTCGATATCAGCCCGCTTGTGCCGGCAGTGGTGTTAGATCATTACGCCAAGCACGGCAAAGAATAGAAGGTAAAAGAAAAAAGGCGATGAATATCGCCCTTTTTCATGTCTTTCTTATTTGAGGAGTTCGATGACGTTCGGATTGGTTTTCTTGTCGCCCCGAAGTTTGGAGTAAAGCAAGTTATCGCATTCGAAGGTGTCGTGAGCATCAATATAGATGTTTTTGGCAGGGATGCCAAGATTGCGGAGCATCAGCACGTTCATGACGGGGACGTCGAAGAAGTCGACGCCGCTTGTCCGCTTGGCCGCGGCCCGATAGCCCATGTCCATCACTTTGAGGAGGGTGGGGCGATCAACCAAGGTGTGGCTGAAGGTCAAAGCCGGTCCGAGATAAACGATGATGTCATCCGAGTTGAGGTTGTATTGAACCATCACCCCATGCATCTTTTCCTTTAAATACTCTTTAAGGGTTTCTTCTTTGGAGAGAGCGGCCGCCCCGATCAAGTGGGCTTTGAGGTCAAAGAAGAAGAAAGGGACTTCATCGGCGGTATTGACGAGAAGCGGATGGTTCGCCAAGGCCGTGACCTCGAAGTCGTTCACTTCTTCGCCGCTTGGGAAAGAAGTGGCTTCCTTGGTGTAGGTTTCGATCCGAACATCGGCAAAGGCGTTAAAGGTAATTTTTTCCATAACTTCTTTATTATACTTAAAAGAAAACCGCCCGTGGGCGGTAATCTTCACTTTTCGTTCAAACGACTAGGCCAGTCTCGCGAAGAGGTTGGTGGTCGAATAGGGATCGGTATGGTTCCACATATTGAGAAGCAAAGTTGCCCGCGTCGTATCGGTATCGCCCGTAACGGTGAAGAGCACTTCGCTGAGACCAGCCCGGCCGTCTCGAATGGCGGTGGCGCTGTAATCGACAAGACAAACGCTTGGAATCGGGAACGAGGAGAAGTCGCTGCTGCCGTCAAAACCAAATTTGGTGTAGTTGTCATCAGCGATGGTGGCCCGAGTCTTGTAAGGATCAGTCATCAAGTGCGGGGTCACGGTCTGGAAGAGGTCGATGTGAATCGAGAGGAACCGTTCGAAGGCCTTGCCATTATCCGTGTAATCGTCATCATTCGAGGAAGTATCATCTTTGAAGATGGTGTAGTACTGGAAGGCTTTGCCATCGCTTGGAGTGTAACCGTATTGATTCCAGTTGTCGGAAAGATACTTGAAACTGGCTTCGGCGGTTTTCGAAGAAGAGTTGGTGCTGTCGGCAAAGATGAGGAAGAACTTTTCGCCATACTTTTTTGCGGTGTCATCGAAGGTGGTGGCCGCGCCGTTGACATAGAAGTTGTCGACGGTGTTGAGAGTGATACTGTTGATCAATTGATCGGCTGGCGAATTGCTCGAATTGTCGTTTTTCTCGCCTTCAAGGTTTTGTTTTTTGGCATTGTAGAAGGAGTTGGCGCTCGTCTGGGTGAAGTTACTGGCCCAAGTGGTGATAGAAGGAATGGAGAAGATGACGGCAAAAATCGCGCCAACGATCAAGAGCGGCTGGACCCAAGCGGTGTCCTTGATCCAACGCCAAATCTTCGCGAAAAAGGCGCCGATAGCCTTTAAAATAATCATGGTTTTAACTCTCCCTCTAAATAAAAAGTAGCCTGTTTCTAAGAAACAGCGTGTTAATAATATCATCACTCCCCTAGGGTGGCAACAACGGGCTCAAACTTTTTGCCTCCTCTTCTTTTTAACGAAGGCAAACGAGCGCCTTCGCGCTCGCGCCCGCATAGGCTCCCGCCTGCGAGATCCGCAACAAAAAAAGGGGCGATTTGCAGAGGATTTTTGCTTGCCATACTCTTTCATCCTTACGAGAGTTGTTTATTTCTTTTCTTGGCATATAATTCCCTTGCTAATGGCAAAAATCATTTTTGAAGAAATCAAAACTCGCGAGAAAAACTGGATGTTAGACCATCCTGTGACAAAAGCTTCCCTCGGCTATCTTTGGACTTTTATCATCAGCACGGTTTCCGCTTTGTGCTTTGCTTTCGGTTTTAACGCCTTCATGGACCTTGGCCAAAATGCCAATGTTGCAGGTTCGGCCGCGAAATTGGTCGCTGGGGGCGTCTCTGGCGTCAGCCAGGTCTTAACCTTGATTTTGGAGTTGATGGGTTGGCACGACATCGATGAACACTTGGCCTACTCCATCATGTATTTCATCCTCAACGTCCCGCTGATCATTTTGGCTTGGGTTGGCATTGGCAAGCGCTTCACGATTTTCACCTTAATCAACGTTATTGAAGTATCGGTTTTCATCAAACTCTTGACGGTGGCGAACATCCCGCCCCTCGGCGAGGTGGCGACCTTCGTGAACGTCAATGGGGGCTTATTGGCCCGCGCCCTCTTCGCTGGGGTTTGTACTGGCTTGTCGAGCGCTCTCGCATTTAAAGTGGATATCTCGGCGGGCGGCATCGACATCTTGGCTTACTACATCGCTTTAAAGAAGAATACGCTTGTTGGCAAATACTCGGTGATGTTGAATTCGGTGACGGTCGTTCTTTTCGCTGTCTTGAGCGCCGCCTATGGCGGTCCGAAAAACTCACCGGTGATCACGGGCTGGGATGCGACTTATTCGGCAGACTGTTTCAGCCGTATTTTCTATTCCGCTCTTTATATGCTGGTGGGTATGATTGTGGTGGACACCATCAACGTCCGCAATAAGAAGATGAAAGTCGAAGTGGTCAGCAACAATCCGGATTTGGGCAATCTCTTGATCGCGGTGATGCCTCATGGCGCCACCATGGTGACTGGCAAAGGCGTCTATACGGGCAAAGAGCGTTATATCTTCACGATGGTCTGCTCATCCTACGAATTGAACGATCTTATCAAATTGATACGAAAAGAGGACCCGAGCAGTTTCGTTCAAGTGGTTCAACTGTCGCAAGTCTATGGCCGTTTCTTCATGAAACCGGTAAAATAGACACGGGTTTTTAAAAAAGTGCCGCGTCATTGCCAATTTTGAAGCGAAAATCCTTTCGGCTACCTTGAAAGCGAATGCCAGCGATGGGCATCGTCAACACCTCGGCGAAGAAATTGGCAATATCTGAATCAGTCACTTTTGGTCATCTTGCTATTAAGCAAGGCTTGCTGGATGCTTGCTTCGAGCATGCTTGGAAATCGATCGCCAGCTCCTTTGGCATTCCGCGTTCCCTATTGGCCCATCGGAAAAATAAGACGGTGCCGATCGATGCTCGTTACCCGATTGAAAACCATTTCAAAAGCCAAGCCTTGAACTTCACCGCTTGAGATTTGAAGTTGGCCGACAAGCAAAACATCGATTTAAGTTTGATTTATTTGATGGAGATTTCTCGGAACAAGCTCGTCCCTAGCGAGCGGAGCGATGTTGTCTATTGCACCTCGTGCCACAATGGCTACCTTGCCCTCGTGAACTGCGATCTCTCCTCCTGCAAAGGCGCCGATAAAAAGAAGAAATCCTTGGCGAAAGTCCCTTGGATTTCGTTTTTCGATACAAAAAAGGCTGCACGGCGAATCTCGCGGTCTTCATCTTTTTTAGAACTGTTATTTAAAAAAGCAAGCCGATTAAGAGCAAGGCCCACTCCATGGTAAGGACATCGATCTTCGTCACGGTGAGGTTGTCAAGGAAAGCCAAGGCCAAGATCTAACCGCCGAAAATCCAATCACAGCCCGTTCCCCAAACAGCGGTCGAGTTGCCTTTGGCCGAACGAAGACTGTCTCCTAACGGAAAGAAGATGGCGATGGGGGGCGAGCAAGCAGCTCGCCATCGTTAGAATTGAGCGAATCGAGAGTTTCTTCAATCAAAGAACCTCCGTAAATTTCGCGATAATTCTACCATGTTTCATTCTTGAAACGAGCCACTCTTTCATCCTTGGATAAGGCCCACTTCAAAACCAGTTATTCAGTCGGCTAAATTTCTATTTACGTTCAAAGACCAACTAGGCTAAAGACCATGTTGCAGCGCCAAGGATCAGCGTCTTGAACTTGGCGTCCTTGTTGGCGCATCCATTGGTGATGTAATAGAGGCCAATTGCCCCGTAATTCGGCGCCAAATCCAGCGTCTGATCGGGATTGGTTTTCAAATTCCTCTCGATTGCTTCGTAATCGGATTGGACCAAACTCACTTCGAGACTGAAATCGCTGAGGTCACTCAAATTTTTCACCGTTGCTTTTCCGTGGAGGTAGAGCGAAGGAACATCTGCCTTCGTCTCCCAGGTGACGTATTTATAATCGAGGGTGGCGGTCAAGCCTGATTTTTGAGCAAGAATCGGAGTGACGATTGCGTTAGTGTACTCCTCAAAGAAACCCTCTTCTTTTTCGGCAGCCATCGGCTCGTATTTATTATAAAGAACTGCCCCGGTGATCCCGAGTGCGGCCGCGATGACGATGAAAGTCGTAAAAAAGCCGATGAAGAAGCCCAGCCCGAAATGTGATTTTCCGTTTGTTTGTGCCATAAATGTTTTGCCTTTTTCTTATTTTGCGCGGCTTGATGAATTTTCGCCACACTCTTTTGGGGAAAGATGAGCAAAACATCTCACAGAATTAAGAAAAACCTAGGCAGAGCCTAGGCTAATTCTTACTGGCGGAGAAGCAGGGATTTGAACCCTGGCTGGGCCTTACGACCCACTATCAGTTTTCGAAACTGACCCCTTCGGCCACTTGGGTACTTCTCCAGCGGGGTTAATCATAGCGCGACTTCTCT
>JBAYEZ010000011.1:0-14552 GCA_041667485.1 Bacilli bacterium | reverse complement strand
GCTTTTTCCGCCTCGGGAAGGCGGTCGAGAAGTAACGAAACTGAGGCAACGTTTCCTTCATAAACTTCCCGATTCTTCTTCCGGAAAAGGTTGACGAAGTTTAGCGAGCATTCAAAATACGATTGTAGCGTTTGTTTCCGGTGTCATCGATATTTTCATCGCCACCACAAATGGGATGATGCTAAGGGAGGAAAAAAGAAAAGAAAATGGTGAAAAACCAGACAAGAAAATAGCGTTTCCACAGACGTTTGGCATTTGCTTTTTCGCCCGCCGATAAATTCTTTATGATAAGTTTTCAAGTTCACCTTTTTGGCCACATTCCCGCGTAAGCGAAAAAACAAGCAACGTTTGAACGCCTCTTTTTTCGTACCATTCTCCTTTGTTTTCGCCCTTCTCTTAACGGAAATCGTGATTTTGGTAGCGTAATTCACTCCAATCGGCAGTCATCGCGGTTGACCTTTATGCGCGCGAGGCGCATAGTAACTTCTTCTAAAAAGAGGAGAAACTATGAAACTCGATTCCGAAATCAAAGACTACGGCGCCGCCCACAAAAAGATTTATTCTTCGATCTACCGCGCCATCAAACGCTACGACCGCATCGTTGTCTTCCGCCACATCAAGCCAGACTTCGACGCGATGGGAACCCAGATGGGTCTCTACACCTTCATCAAAGACAACTTTCCGGAAAAAGAAGTGCATTTTGTCGGGGATAATCACGTTTCGTTTACCCCGCGTCTCTTCCCGGAGACCGAACGCTTAAACGATGCGTGGTTTTCTTTGCCCTTCCTCGCCATCGTCGTCGACGTCGGCGATGACGAAAGGATTGCCGACCCCCGCTACAAGAAAGCGAGTTACATCTGCAAAATTGACCATCACCCTTGCAAGAGCGAGATCGCCAAACACCCGCTTTGCGATCTCAACATGGCGGCGGCCAGCGAACTCGTTTGTGACCTTATTTTAAATTGGAAAGGGACCACCCTCTCGAAAAAGGCGGCCCGCTACTTCTATATCGGTCTCGTCGGCGATTCGGGACGCTTTCAGTATTCTTCGACCACCGCTCATACTTTCGCAATTGCTCAAGCCTTAGTCAACACCGGCATCTCCATCAACGAGATCTACCTTAAAATGTATGAGAAGAAGATCGATGACCTCAAGGTCACGGCCTACATCCTCGGCCACTTCAGCGTCTCGCCGAATGGAGTCGCCTATTACCTCTTGCCCGCCAAGGTTCAAGAAGAACTCAAGATTACCTCAGAGCAGGGCAAGGATAACGTCAATCTCTTTGCCAATATCGCCGGCGTCAACGCTTGGTGTTCCATCACCGAAGATCCCAATCCGAAAGAATGGTGCTGGCGCATCTCGATTCGAAGCAAGAAGGCCGACATCTCGGGGGTGGCGATGAAATGGGGCGGCGGCGGTCACGCCCAAGCTTCGGGCGCCAAGATCAAAGATTTGACCGAACTTGATGCCTTCATCGGCGACCTCGATAAACTCTTCGCTTAATCGCGTTTTTTCAAAGACGATACTGTTTTGCGTTTCCTTTCCATTCGCGCAAAAACCATAATGAGAGGCAACGAAGGGTTTATTTGCGGTTCATCTCTATGGGGGAAGAAACCCAAGGGGTTCTGCTTTTTGTTTACACGCTTTTGCGGCGATCGACTTGGCGTCTCGGCCTTGCGGCCAAGCAGCGACTTTCGCCTCTGGTTTTCTCCCGGCGCTTCTTTCGATGACCAGCGCGGTATTTGCCGGAATTTTGCTTCCGCGACCGCGATGACGGCGCGATGACGGCAATGATAACGCCCGGGCTCTCGCGCTCAGCACGATCCTCGTCTATGCCACGATGATCGTCCTCAAAGCCAGCTTTCTTTCTTTGCTTCGTTGGCCATACGTTTGTTTTCGAAACCCATCATAGGCTTCCGCTTTTCTCCGCCGGAAGACTTGGATCGGTTATTTTTAAAAGGCCGCTTCTTTGTTTTGTTCCTAAGAGAATGCCTATTTTTTATTTTCCTATGCAATACTTGCACATTTTTTGCTTTCTAATGTGCCGTTTTATAATGAGGCCATGGGAAAATATCCTCAAAGAAGTGCAAAAAACCACTCAGGTCGAAGCGGAAAAAATCGCCGATGTTTTCTCGCGAACTCGCCTCTTAATGAAAACTGTCCCTCCGAGGTGAAGTCATTTTCGTATAAAAATGTCTTTTTAAAAAAGAGGAGGTTGATTTTCACGATGAAAGCCACGGCGCCCTTTCTCTCGAGGCGATCCCCTGCCTTTCCGCATCGATTTCCGATGAGGTCCATTTCTCTTACGCTTATTTTTTTGGCTCTTTTGCCCGAGGGGAGGCCTGTGAGGATAGCGACATCGATTTTCTACTCCCCCCTCAGTCTGAAGACTTTGCTTATTCCGATCTCATCGATCGTTTGCGGCGGACTTTCGGAAGACGAATCGTTCTCTTAGAGACCCGTCAATTTTTTGAAAACCCCAAACTTCTCGCCGCCGTTTTGAAGGATGACGTTCGCCTCGATGGTCGAAACGATACCACCCTGCCTGAGGAGGCATTCAACGGCGTTGATCGCTTGCTTTTCTTGACGAAAAACGTTGCTCATTCAGATTTCCGAAAAATACAGCGCTTGAGCCCGGAGTTTCGGCAAGAAGACGCCGGGGTTCCTCCGAACCGAGACGCTCATGATTATGGCCATGTTGACCTCAGATCGTTGGCCGAGCGGGGAAAGAGGAGCGGCCTCATTTGAAAGAAAAAACCACCTCATAAACGCCCAAAATATCTTTATTCAACAACAGAAGGACTTTTAACGATGGGTGGCGTGGAAGCTCACGCCGATGCAATCGGGGCCGCAATGGGCGCCGGGGACCGGGGAGACCACCACGTAATCGACATGAAGGTCGCAACCGAAGTGCTGCTTAAGCAGATGGCCCACTCTTTCAGCGAGGAAGAGGCAGTCGGCGTGGGCGATGATGACGCGGTGATCTTGAATGTGATCTTGGAGTTTGATCACGTAATCGAGAACTTTGTTGAGAGCGCTGACCCGACCGATCGCTTTGCCGATCGAGACCATCTGGCCGTCGCTATTCATATAGATGATCGGATGCATGCCGATGAGGCCGCCCATCGCGGCGGTGATGCCTGAAACCCGACCGCTTTTGGCAAAGAACTTGAGGCTATCGGCATAGAAATAAATGGCGAATTTATCGACTTCGGTTTTGGCCCATTCCTTGATTTCGTCGATCGATTTGCCCAAGAGATACTGATCGCCAACCTCTTCGACGATATTGAGTGAGCCAATGGTGATGCCCTTGGTGTCGATTGTTTCGAAGCGAACGCCCGGATACTTCTTTTTCAGTTCTTCCACCGCGAGGTTCATCGCGGAGAACGTGCCGCTCATGGCTGAGGAGAAATGGACATAAAGAATGTCCTGGTGAGCTTGGAAGAAAGGCTCGAAATAAAGGGTGTACTTCGCCGGGGAGATTCCACAGGTGCTGAGCAAAGGCCCGTGGCGAAGTTTCTCGTAGAAAGCATGCGAATCAAAAGTGCGCCAATCCTCGTAAGGATAGATCTCTTTGCCATTTTCGATATAAGGCAGCGAAATCAGGTGATAGCCAAAAATGCTGGCAATCTCCGGCGTCACGTCACAGTCGGTATCGGTAAACAGGGCGTACATAATTTCTCCCTTTGGGGTGTTCAAACACAAGGGATAATACTATCGTTCTCCCGCGCCCGCTGTCAACTAAGGCTAGCAAAGGTAGGCCTGCTACTTTAGTATTAGTGCAAAGAAGGTTTTGCCATGGTTAAAATCGTCATCGATTGTCTCGGAGGCGACCATTCGCCCGATGCCAATATCGAGGGTTCGTTGCGAGCCCTCAAAGCGTTTTCCGATCTCGAACTCACCTGGGTGGGCGACGAAAGTTATCTCAAAGACAAAATCATGGATCATCCCGAGTTTTCTTCCCGAATTGCGATTGTTCACGCCCCGAAAGCAATCGGGCTTAACGAAGCGCCGACTTTGGCGGTGTTTCATCAGAAAGATTCCTCCCTTGTCGCTTCACTCGATCTTTTGCGGACCGACAACAGTTACGATGGTCTCGTCTCTTTGGGATCCAGCGGCGCCCTTTTGGTGGGCTCGGTCGTTAAAATCGGCAAACTCGATGGCGTGACAAGACCCGCCTTTTGCCCTCTTCTTCCAACGATGAATCAGCATTTTGTCGCCGTCTGCGATTCGGGAGCTTCGAGCGAATGCACGAAGGAAGAGCTCCTCCAGTTCGGCATCATGGCTTCGGAATACCTCAAGAAAGCCTGCGGAATCGCTACGCCGCGCGTCGCCCTCCTCAACATCGGAACCGAAGAAGGCAAAGGCGACACGCTTCGGAAAGAAGCTTACCCCTTGTTCAAAAACTGCAAAAGCATCCATTTCGTCGGCAATATGGAAGCCCGCGAACTCACGAGTGGCGATTACGACGTCGTTGCCTGCGATGGTTTCAGCGGCAATGTCCTCATCAAAGCGGCTGAAGGGACGGGGATCGGCCTATTGAAACTGCTCAAAAAGACTTTCTTTAAGAGTCTTAAGAACGAAATCGGGGCCTTTTTCCTGAAAAAAGACATCTATGGCATCAAGGACTTCATGGACTACAACAACTATGGCGGCGCGGTGATGCTCGGTTTAAAGAAAATCGTGATCAAAGGCCACGGCTCGGGTGATAGCCTCTCGGTCTACCATTGCATCGAACAAGCCTATAACGCCAGCAAAAACCACTTAGTGGACTGCTTAAAAGATTCGTTTAAAGCCTGAAGCGGAATCAAAAGAAAAACAGCGAGCTTCCCCTTTATGGGGAAAACCTCTGGCTTTTTCGATGCGATAGTTTGGCTTTAGGTTTATACTATTTTTATGAGTTTCGTCCCCCTCCACATTTATAGCGGCTTCTCCTATCTTCAAAGCGGCCTCGTGGCCCCGAAGATTCCTTTTTTATCGAAAAAGATGGGCTACGAAGCGTGTGGCATCTGCGATAATGGCACCCTTTCGGGCTACGCGCCTTTCACCCACGCCGCCATCGAGGCAGGAATCGCAGGGATTTACGGCATGGACGCCCGGGTGGCGGAAGGAAATTTCTCTCTCTTCGTCAAGACCGAGGCCGGTTATCGGAATCTCTGCGCGCTCACCTATTTGGCCAGTTCGGGCAAACTGACGTTAAGCGATATCTATGCTCACAAAGGTGGGCTCGCCTGCGTCTTCCCGCTCGAGGATTCCTTTCTCTACCCCCGCTTTAAGAGTCTCAATCAAGACGACGCTCTTCATTTAGCCAGCCTTTTGAAACCATTCGAGGAGGTCTATCTCGGGCTCCCTTATCGGCCCGACGAAAAAGAATTCACTCTTTTCGCCCGCAATTTCGCCTCGGGTCACGCCTATTCTCTCGTCGCCTTCCCCCATATCGCCTATGAAAAGAAAAACGATGCAATCGTCCTTTCGATCGTCTCGGCGATCTCCCACCACGAAACCTTAGGAGCGAAATCCCTCATCGGCGACGAGTTCTTCCCCGCTCCCGAGGACATGGTGGCTTTTTACACCCCCGAAGAAAGAGATCTTTCGGGCAAGATCGCCGAAGAAAGCGAATTCACTTATCTCCAAAAACGCGGATCTTTGTTGCACTTTATCTGCCCCGAAGGACTCGATAGTCCAACCTATCTTCGCCAGCTGACCTTGGCGGGACTCGCGAAAAGAAAACCCAACGCCCCCGTCGACTATCAAGAGCGCGTCGACTACGAGCTTAGCATCATCGACAAAATGGGCTATGCCGATTACTTTTTGATTGTCCAAGATTACGTCAATTGGGCCAAAACTCACAGCGTCAGCGTCGGTCCGGGCCGTGGATCGGGGGCGGGTAGCTTAGTCAGCTGGTGCCTCAACATTGTCGTGCCTGACCCAATCGAAAATGGTCTGTTATTCGAACGCTTCCTCAACCCGGAAAGACAGTCGATGCCGGATATCGACGTCGATTTCAGCGATATCAACCGCGATCAAGTGGTCCGCTACCTCCAAGAGAAATATGGCGAAGAAAGAGTTGGCCACGTCTTAACCACTCAAACAATCGGCGCCAAGGAATCTCTCCGCGATATTGCTCGGGTCTATGGCTATGAAGAACGCCAGGTTGAACTGATTCTCGACACCATCGTCGACGATAAAATCTCATTAAGGGATGACTATCGCAAAAACCCGCAATTCAGAGCCTTGATCAACAGCGATAAGTACTATCTCGAAATCGTTTCTTTGGCTTCGAAAATCGAGGGATTGCCACGTCAAGCGGGTCTCCACGCCGCCGGCATCGTCCTTAATAACGAGCCTTTGGTCGATGTTTTGCCTGTCGCCGATAACCCAGGGGTGGGCGAAGTGGCCTGCCTCGAAAAGGATTATCTCGAGGAGCAGGGCTTCCTCAAGATGGATATTCTGGGTTTACGGAACCTTTCGATCATCGATAACTGCCTCGCCCTCATCGTCAAGGATGGCGGGCCACGCCTAGGTTATAGCGATATCCCCTACACCGATGAAGCTTCGATCGCCCTCGTGAAAGAAAACAAGACGATGGGCCTCTTCCAACTCGAAAGCCCGGGTATGAAGCGGGCGATCCGCGAACTCGAACCGACCACTTTTAATGACGTGGCTGCCCTCCTTGCGCTTTTCCGGCCCGGCCCGATGGAAAACATCCCCGCCTATAGCCGCCGGAAAAAAGGCACGGAAAAAATCAGTTACCTCGCCCCTGAACTTGAGCCGATTCTCCATTCGACCTATGGCGTCATCGTCTACCAAGAGCAAATCATGCAGATTGTACGGGCGATGGCGGGCTTTTCTTATGGCCAAGCCGACTTATTCCGCCGGGCTATTTCGCACAAACAAGCCGACAAATTGGCCGCTTTGAAAGACCAGTTCATCGCCGGATGCCTTAAAAATGGCAAGGAGAGAGCCGTGGCCGAAAAGGTCTATGCGTTGATTTATAAATTCGCCGACTATGGTTTCAATAAATCGCACGCGGTTTCCTATGCCGTTTTGACCTGCCAGATGGCCTATCTCAAAAAGCACTTCCCCAAAGAATTTTATTGTGCCATTCTCGATTCCTATTCGCCAAGCGACAGAAAATTCAAAGACACCATAAGCGAAATCAAGGCGATCCACCTCAACCTCACCGTCCCCGACGTCAATCACTCCGCCTTCGGTTTCACCGTCGACGGGAACGCCCTTCGTTTCCCCCTTTCGGGCATCAAGGGACCCCAATCGGCCCTCGTTCATTCTCTCCTTGACGAACGGGCCGAAAAAGGCGCATTCGTTGATCTCTTCGACTTTGCCGGACGAATGAAACGCTACGGGCTCAGCCTCGTTACCCTCATCCGTTTCATCGATGCAGGCGCCTTCGATTCGCTCTATCCTTCCCGGGCTTCATTAAGGGCCTCGGCAGCCGCGGCGATGCGCTACGCCGAAATGCTCTTTGGCGATACGGGCCAAGAAGCGCTGTTGGCGATCGGGCTCGATAAGCCAGCGATGGTCGACTCGCCCGATGATCCGCGAATCAATCTCGACGCCGAATACGAGGCGCTCGGGATGATGATTTCTGGCTCACCCCTATCTTTCTATAAAGATATCCTCGCCGCCAAGAACATCACGCCGCTCAGCGATCTTCCCGATAGCCTCGGGACAGTCGTCACCGCCGGCGTCGTCAAGGAAATCCGAGCCATCACGACGAGAAAGGGGACCCAAATGGCCTTCCTCAGCCTCTACGATGACGTGAGCGAAGTCAGTTTTGTCCTCTTCAGCGAAGCCTATGCCCGCTGCTACAGCATCCTCAAAACGGATGCGGTCGTCCTCGTGAGCTGCCATAAAGATCAGCGAAAAGAAGATTCTTACCTGGTTGATAACGCCGAAGCGTTAGGAGCGTAACATTATGCAAAAAATGATCATCATCGATGGCAATTCCCTCTTGTTCCGGGCTTACTATGCGACCGCTTATGGCGATAAGAGCGCCATCATGCGGACGAAAGATGGAACGCCGACCAACGCGATTTTCGCTTTTGCGAACATGCTAGCCAAGATGCTCCAAAGTTTCAAAGGCGGCGAGAGCATCGTCATAGCCTTCGATACGGACAAAGACACCTTCCGCAAAGAGGAACTCGCTTCCTATAAAGCCAACCGGGCTCCCTGCCCCGAAGAGTTAAAGAGGCAGTTCCCGCTTTCGCGCGAACTCTGCGGCGCCCTCAACATCATGTGCTATGAGCAACACGGAGTCGAAGCGGACGACATCGCCGGCACCATCGCCAAGATGGCGTCGAAAGAAAATGATGACGTCACCCTCTACACCTCCGATAAGGATTATCTCCAGTTAATCGACAAAAACGTCAAAGTGTCGCTCTTGAAAGTAGGGCTTTCGAACATGGAGCTCCTCGATGAGGCGGGGATGAAGGCCAAGTTTGGCTTCACCCCGAAACAGATCATCGACTACAAAGGCTTAAGGGGCGATGTTTCCGATAACCTCCCGGGCATCCCAGGCGTCGGGGATAAGACCGCGGTTAAACTGATCCAAGAATATGGCGATTTTGAGACGATCCTCTCCAAGGCCGACGACATCGGCGGCAAACTCGGGGAAAATCTCAAAGCCTACGCCGAGCAGGGCCGGCAATGCTACCGGCTTGCCACGATGAAGACCGACGTCGAGCTGCCCTTTGGTTTAAAAGATCTCGTCTACGAAGGCTACGATTTCGCCTCGGTCAATGCCTTTGCTCAGAAATACGAACTCAAACAGTTTCTTTCCCGGCTTCCCCTCGCCCTCAAGAAAGGAGCGACGCCGACGGAAGAAATGACACAAAAAACCATCGCTACTTTCCAGGGCATTCCTTTAGCCTCGACCTTGGGCTTATCCCTCGACATCGATTTCGACGATTACCACGACGCGCCCTTGGAGGGAGTGGCCATCTCTTCGGGCGACGCCGTCTATTACGAAAACATTGAGGACCTCAAAAAAGATACGACCATTCAAGAGATTTTGGCCAATCCCGCCATCGAAAAGAATGTCTACGACGGCAAAGCTTCAATCTACGCTTTAAAACGCTATGGCATCACGCTTCAGGGCATAAAAAACGACCTCTTGTTGGCCGCCTATCTCCTCGATAGTTCCGTCAGTTCGAATCCCCCGCTCGTCTATTCCTCTTTCGGCATTGACATCGTCTCGGCCGAAAATGATGGCGGCCTTCTTTCATCCGGCCATCCGTTGACCGCCGCTAAGATGGCTTATTTCGCTGACCATTTGGTCGACAAACTCACAAAATCCCTGCAAAGCGTCGATGCTTTCAAACTCTATAGCGAAGTTGAGATGCCACTCATGGCAGTGCTCGCGGGGATGGAACTCGAAGGTTTCCCCCTCCGCGCCGACAAGCTAAAGGAGTATGGCAAAGACTTCGAGCGGAAAAAAGAAAAGGCAGCCAAAGAAATCTACGCTTTGGCGGGCCGTGAGGTCAACCTCAACTCGCCGAAACAGCTTGGGGAACTCCTCTATGGCGAAATGGGCTTAAAGGGGCCGAAAGACGGTTCCACCTCCATCGAAGTTCTCTCTTCTTTGGCCGAGGAATCGCCCATCATCGAGAAGATCTTGACCTACCGAAAATACGCCAAATTGATGGGAACGTATATCGATGGACTGCTCCCCCATATCAAGGCGGATGGAAAAATCCACAGTTACTTCAATCAGGCCCAGACGTCGACCGGCCGGCTTTCCTCGTCTTCGCCGAATTTGCAAAACATCAGCGCCCGCGATGAAGAAGGCAAGCAAATCCGCAACGCTTTCTTTTATGATGATCCCGCCATCTCGATGCTGTCCTTGGACTATGGCCAAATCGAGCTTCGCATCATGGCAGCGCTCTCGCACTGCCAAGCCTACATCGACGTTTTCGCGAGCGACCGCGATGTCCACACCGAAACTGCCAAAAAGATCTTCCATACCGACGAGGTAACCCCCCTGATGCGGCGGAAAGCCAAAGCCGTCAACTTCGCCATCATCTATGGCACGACCGACTTCGGCCTCGCCGAACAGATCGGCGGCACTCGCCAAGAGGCGCGTGATATCATCCGCAACTTCTATCTGTCTTATCCTGAAGTGGGCGCATTCCTTAACGAAACCACCCACGATGCCGAAACCAAAGGCTACGTCACCACGATGTTTGGGAGACGCCGCTACCTCCGCGAAGTCAACGATCCCAATTACGCCAAGCGCGAAGCGGCGCGAAGGGCCGCCCTCAACGCCCCGGTCCAGGGTTCGGCCGCCGATCTTATCAAGCTCGCAATGGTCAACATCGCCCAATTCCTCAAAGAGGGCCACTATCAAAGCAAGATGGTGCTCCAGATCCACGACGAATTGATCTTCGCCGGTCCGGAAGACGAGCTCAAGATGCTTGAGCCGAAACTCGAAGAGCTGATGACCCATGCCGTCTCGCTCCCGGTCAAACTGACCGTCGAAGCAGGCTTAGGCAAGAGTTGGTACAGCGCCAAGGATTAACCTATGCCTGAGCTTCCAGAAGTCGAAACCGTCCGGACGATCCTCGAGGGCATCGTCGAGGGCAAGCAGATCGCTAAAATCCATGTCTATCGCGCCAAAAACATCGTCTCAGGCGCCGAAAATTTTGTCGCATCGTTAACCGGCGAAACTTTCTTATCGGTCGAAAGAAAAGGCAAATATTTGATCTTTCACCTCACCCACGATAAAGTGGTGGTTTCCCATCTGCGGATGGAAGGAAAATACTACGAAGGCAAAGTCGGGGAAATTCCCGACAAATTTGACCTTTTGGTCTACGATTTCACCGATGGGAGCTCGCTACGCTATAACGATGTGCGGAAGTTTGGCGTCCTCCTTCTCACGAATGAAGAGAAACTCTATTGCGAAGAGCCGCTCTCTCACCTCGGTCCCGAGCCTTGGGATTTATCCTCCGAAAAGCTTTACGCCGGACTCCAAAAGAGAAAAAACACGACGATCAAAGAGGCCTTGCTCGACCAAAGCCTGATCGCCGGACTGGGCAATATCTACGATGACGAAACGCTTTATGCGGCCAAAGTGAACCCGAAAAGATTAGCGGGCAGCATCAGCCTCGAGGAGGCGAACACCCTCTTAATCGAAGCAAGACGCATCTTAAAAACCGCGATTGCCAAGGGCGGGAGCACGATCCGGAGCTATCACCCTTCCGAAGGGGTCGATGGCCTTATGCAAAATAGCCTCTTGGCCTATGGGCAGGAGAATGAGCCCTGCTCCAGATGCGGTTTTCCGCTTCGCAAGATCTTTATTGGTGGGCGCGGCACGGTTTATTGCCCCCGCTGCCAACCCTATTTTGGTCATCCCCTCGTCGTGGCCGTCTCCGGGCCGATTGCCTCGGGGAAATCGACCGTGAGCCGCTACCTGGAGAAAAAAGGCTACGTTAGAATCGATGCTGATGAGATTGTGGCCGAGCTCTATCAAAAACCCTCGATTCAGAAACGGATCGCCCATCTTTTGGGGCCGAGCGTGCTGACTTCTTCTGGGCTCGACCATAGCGAAATGCTTACCTTATTGAAGGCCAATCCGAGGAAAAAGAAGGCCCTCGAAAAGATGATCCATCCCCTCGTTTACCGCACTATCTTTGCAAAACTCGCCTCGATGAACTCGGGCAAGGTGGTTTTGGACGTCCCGCTTCTCCTCCATGGCCCGCTTGAAGAAGTCGCTGACCTCATCATTTATATCTCCTCTAGCGAGAAGAATCAGATCGCCCGCCTCGTCGAGCGGGGCAAAGACCCCGAAGCCGCTTTGGCCCTCAATAAAGGCTATCCGCGCGCCCTCCTCAAGAAAAAAGCGGCCATCCTCTTATCGGGGGACGGCCGCCCTAGCGACCTTGAGAAAGAACTCGACAATTACAAATTTCTTTGATTCATTTCTTGCCTAAATATGCTTCGAAGCCTTTTTCGACAACGCTGACTTTCACGAGATGGCTGCGAATCAGATTGGCTAAACTCTTAGCGTAGATCGCCGCGGTTTTGTCGCTGCTATAGAGGGTTTGGATCTCATCGGGGGTGTAATCGCTTGCAAAGAAAGTAAGCCGATTGTTTTTCGCCCGCTCATTAAGGAGCGGAAGCACGATTTGATCGCGGACGTAATCGCTTTTGAATTCGCTGCCGAAATCATCGATCACCAAAAGAAAGCACGTCTCTAAATCCGCCATCTTTTTCTCGAACAAACCGCGGGCAGAAATCGCCATTCCCTTCAGTTCGTCGAAGCGTTTGTTGGCATTGATGAAAGCCACGCTTTGGCCTTGGCTGACCAATAGATTGGCGTAAGTGGCGAGAAGAAAGGAGCGGCCTGAACCCATCGCCCCAGTGAAATAAGCCCAGGGTTTCTCGGGATTCTTGCTGGCCAAAATCATGGTGCCCAGCGCTTCTTTGACCCGGGTTGAGCGACCCAAGGCATTGGGCATTGACGAGAGCCATTCCTCAGGGAAATCCCGATAGAGATAGCCTTGGAGAAGACGCTGCTTCGCCATATAAAGATCGCAGGGGCTATATTCGCGTTGGAGCAAGCCATTGAGCCAAACGAGTTTCATCGCCGCCTGGGGATTGGGGTCTTTTTGACAAGCTTCCAATCCGGGGCAATGGGCGCAATAAGCACGGTCGTCTTGATAGGAGGAAACCAAGGGCAGATTCTCTTCGATCGCTTCCTCGCCAAGGCCAAGGGCGTGGAGTTCTTTGAGGAAGGTGGGATCGTTCAGGATATCCCGTAACGCTTCGTTGCTCGTCGTTTTGGGCGCGTATGCCTTCAACGTGTCTTTGATCGGATCCATCATTATTTCCCCGCTTTCTTTGGCGAATAAATCTCGCTCATGAGCTGATCGAATTCGGCATCGCTCATCGAGCATTCTTTATCCGTTAAGGCCAAGGAAGGATTCGTTTTGGGAGTCGCTGAAGAAACGGGTTTGGCCCCTTCGCCATCGCCGGGCTTTCCATAACTCTTTCTGCCGGCGGAAAAATAGTTCATCGCATCGAGGGAAGTCTCTATCCCCTTCCGCATCAAACTGGCGGCGATTTTCTCAGCGTATTTGCCCGGGAGTTGCCCATCTTTGGTTGTGATCACGTAGAAAACAAGGGCGTTGCACAAAGGGGCGGATAAGCCCATCTCGACGGTCAATTCTTCGAGAAGCGCCAAATCGCTCGGGGCCGGTTTGTTGCCTTTTTGCAGCTTGCTCAAAAACTCGACCGGGGTTAAAGAATCCATTGCTCGGATCGTCCGCGCTAAGGCGCCGTCATCATGAACCTCGCTGGATTTGGCGGGGGCTTGACGGAGATAATGAAAACGAAGCGACTCTTTGGCGTCCTTCTCGACGCCATAGAAGTCGATGCGAGAGCCAGCCTCTTTCCCAAAAGAGAAGTGGGGGTAAACAAAGTCCGCCATCGCTTCTTCGCCATAGGAATAGAGGGCGGAGAGTCGGGCGAGTTTCACATACTCTTCGGCGCTGAAGGTCACGTCTTTAATCCGCGGGTCTTTACTCAAGAGGGCTTTGAGAAAAGCGTTTTTATCAAAGCCGGTCTGAATCGCGCCGGTTTTGCGTCCGCCCGTCATCGGGGCCTGCTCTTGGAAGGCGGGATCGTCGAGATCGGGGGCGAAGTAGTCGCGAAAGCTCTCGGAGACATTTTCAAAATCGCTCGGTGGCGGAACAAGGGCGTATTTCTTGGCAAGCGCATTGATTTTGTCATTGTCTAAATATTTTCGCAAAGTTCCGACAAATAAAACATTATCGAAAAAGTCTTTCGGGGTTTTTGGCGCATAAAGGCAATAAACGAAGTTATTGAATTTCTCCCCTTTTTGGAAATAGGTGACCACCAGGCCCACCGCTTCAAGGGCATTTAAAGACGCCACCATCTCCCCGACCGAAATCTGAATCTTGGCCAAAAAAGTTTTGTGAGAATGGCTCTCGGGGCTGCTTTCGGAAAGGAGCGCCTCAAAAAGGGCGACGGCCTTGATTCCAATAAGCGGGGTATAAAAGTCCAAAAGATAATCGCGATCCTGCGATGAAAAAAGGCTTTCGGGCCGGGTTTCGAATAAATCGCTGGGGGATAATTCTTTCATTGCTTTAAAAGTGTAACATCTCTTCCTTCATTAATCTAGATTTGTTTCGATAAAACCTAGCGAATTTGCTAGTTTTCCACAAAATTGTTCTCCACGAAATGGCCGAGGGGGAGTCGCTTTTTAAGAGTTTCCCACTTCCCTTAAGGGAACTTTCCACAACTTACTTATCGAGTCCTTTCTTGCCCGTCCAATAGTTTTTGCCCCAGACGGCGAAAGTGTAACGCTTATCCAATTTCTCGATTTCGTAATCGACATAATAGAGAAGTCCCTTCCGCACGATGAAATTGGGCGGGTAATAGTCGATGTTGATCCCGTTATCGTTTGCTTTCTTCGCCATTGCCTCCACTTGGGGAAAATAAGCGGAAACGTCTTGCTTTTTCTTGATCATGTCCGCGATGTTGCGACCCTTGATATATTGTTTCAAAACCAG
>JBAYEZ010000010.1:0-14663 GCA_041667485.1 Bacilli bacterium | reverse complement strand
TTATTCTTTGCGCATTTTGTTTTTAAGCGAGTGAACTCGGATGCTTCCGCCTTGGGTCCTCACCAAAGATTTTGCATATTGAATGGCTTGTTCTTGCGTATCGAAGAGTTTAATGGCCTTTGGCCAGTCGCCAGACGAACCCGCCATTTGCTGGTTTCAGTCTGTTTGGCAACGGAATAAACGCGCGGACGATTCGTGTTGCCAGTCAGGTTGGTTTTTCCTCTTCTTCCTCTTCTTTAATTTCCTCGGGCTCTTCGCTTTCTTCGAATCCTTCATCATCTTAGATCGGCGCCACGTCGTCAGCGGCGACACGCTGTGTCGAAATCGCTTGAGGACCACGGCCTTCTTTATAAACTGCCGCACGGCACCCGTTTTTCCCGCCCCACTTTTTCACGTTGGTTTTCAAGCGTTGCAACGTCTTGCCAGACCCAAAGAATCAAGAAGCCGATAAGCCGAGCACCGAAGAAAATGACACACTATTTCTAAGCCGCCTGAAGCGGCTCGATTTTGGCCAAGGCAAAAGTCCAGTTTATTCATGAGAATCAGGAAAAACAGTCAATGAGCAAATGAGTGTCATGACAGAGTTTGTCCTTTTCATGAAAGACCCTCCAATATATCTACCAGTTAACGTTAGGAAGGAGGAGGCAAAAAGAACAATCGCTGTTTTTTGAGGGGAGAGATCAGAACGAAACCAATCAGGCGCGATGGACGTCAGAACCATGAGTTTCTTGGATGATCCGAAGCAGAGAAAAAACTAAGAGCGACCCAACAGAATTGCCGGCGATGACAATCAAGACGTCAAGGAAATCGCCAAGATTCCACTCGCCGCCAAATGCATAATAAAACATATTGGCGACACAGTGTTCCGTTCCGGTCACCACGAAGGTGGTTACGCAAAAGATGAGACCCGTCGCCTTAATAAACCAATTATCTGATTTCTTCCAAACGTAGACCGCCAAGAAAACGAGGATGCCACAGAATATCCCCATGATAAACGCTTTGTACCAAGGCTGGGATCCATTCCCCAAAAGAGCGCGGTTTAGTGCAATCGAGCGAGCTATTGCAATGATTTTACTGTTCGCATTATTCTGAAAAGCGAGATTGAGGAGAGCGCCGCTTCCGGCCGCTCCAATAAAGTTGCCCGCAAGCATTAACGCCAAATCAAAGAGATGGCCCCAACCTTTTTCTTTTATCGCTTCCGGGGCAAAGCCAATTCGACCGGTATAAAGACAAGTCCCGCTGAAACAAACAAAGAACAGGCCGACGCTGAAGAGAACGCTGCCCAAAATCTTTCCAAGATTGGCGTCAAGCGCAACACAACCGCAATATGCAAAACTGCCTAATCCAATAAAAAGACCAGCTAAAACTCCGGAAATCACAATCTTCACTTTGTTCATGGCGGGAGTATAAACCCGAACAAAGAAAATCTCACGAAAAAACGGGTGGGGTCACCATCCGTTTAAGCGATGTCTTAATTATCTTTTTTAGGATCGACCGGAGTTTCTGGCTCAACATCAGTTTTCGGGGCTTCGGGGGCTTTAGCAACTTCGGGGGCGACTCCCGTTGTCGGGGTCGGCTTCTCAGTCGGCTTCGCTTCGGCGGGTCCGCCAACGTATTTGACGGCCACGGCGCGATTAACGCCTTCGCCCGAAGATTCGGTTTTGATGTGGGCCATCCCATTAAGGGTATTGTGAACCACCCTCCGCTCGTCGGGGGTCATCGGATCCATCCGGACATCGACGTGGCTTTTGAGAACTTCGTTCGCGGTCCGTTTGGCGATATAAGCGATGCGAGAATACTTATCTTCTTTGTAGCCGCCGACATCAAGAAGAATCCGGTAGCGATGGCGGAATTTATTCGAAACTGCCAAACGATCGAGTTCGTTGAGAGCTTGCAAGGTACGGCCATTCTTGCCAATCAAGACCGGATTGCGTTCCGAGGTGATGGTGATGCGGATGATATCCTCTTCGATCTGCCCGGTGGTTTCGATCTCAATGCCCATGCCGCCGATCGCCGTTTTCAAGTAATCCTGAGCAAATTGAAGAGCATCTTCGATGCCGTAAACTTCGATAGTGGCCTTCTTGGAGAAGAGACCTTTCTTCTCTTCGGTGACTTTATAGACGAGTTGTTCGACTGGCAGGCCAAACTCTTTGCTGGCATCCGCCAAGGCCTCATCAACCGTTTTACTGGTGAACTCTTTCATATCTATAACCTCTTTTCCTTATCTTGTTTCTTCGCCATAATCATCTGAGTAACTAAAGTCTGAACCATAGAGATAACGGCGCCAATGCCCCAATAAACGCCCATGGCGGCCGGAAGCGCGAAGCCCATGACAATCGTGAAAATAAGCATACCGTACGACACCCATTTCATCGTGTTGGTATTCTTGTCCTGAGCCGGATTGGTCGTGGTACGGGCCTGACTCTTTGTCCGCCTCTTGGTCATCCATTGCGGCAACATCATTGCAAGCCACTGGAAGACTGACATCAATAAGAAGAGGGTGAATGCCGTCCACCAGCCGTTGGTGTTGTAATACCAAGTGCCGGAAACGTTGGTTAAAACGGATTGAATGTTGTCAGAAAGACGGAGATTAAGCACTTCGCCAGAACTTAAAACCGCACTGCCTTGGAGAGCGCCCCAAACCGCGATGAAGACCGGGAATTGGACGAGCATCGCCAAGAACATGGATAATGGATTAACTTTATTTCGTTTATAGAGGGCCATCTGCTCTTGTGAGAGACGGGCGGCTTCAGCTTTGTTGGTGTTGCTATTCGGATATTTGGCCTGCAGTTTCGCTAATTGTGGCTGCAAAGCTTGGGTCTTTTGCTGGTCCATCGTGCTCTTGAAGGTCAAAAGCAAGACGAAGGCGCGGACGATAAGCGTTACAAGGACGATCGACCAAATCTGGCCCACGCCAGTTAAGTTCGGATCCATGCCGCGAGCAAAAGTATCAATCATCCACGAAACCGGATAAACGATCAGCCCCTCAAGAAAGCCCTTCTTCCAGGAATCGCCCCAGGTCTTGGCCGTGATCGAAACCTCCCAGTTGGACGAATTTCCGAAGTGGCCGTACGTGTCTTCCATGGTGGCGATGCAAGTGCGAGCGGCCGAAATTTTGCTGTTCATATCATTCTTATAAAGCGTGGTGAAATCAGCGTTCGGGCATTCGTTCTTGTTAAGCGTCGTAGCGATTTGGGTGTTCCAGGCGTTCCAATTGGTCCAAGTCTTGCCATCATCGCCATAAAACTTGAGATAGCCAAAAGCGCGAAGAATCGAGTTGTAGTTGGCTTCAACGCCACTTTCGTTGCCCACACAATCTTGTGCGAGCGTTGCATCAGAACTCTTGAAGGGGTTAATGTCGCTGGCCTTGAGATCGGCGTGGCCTGTAACGAGTCTTCCATCCGCTAATTTGAACTGTGCGCTCGCCTTGGCCGCATCAACGGCATTATCAAGCAAGATCTTATCGAAACTGATGAAGTAGTTTTGCGACGGAATGATGTAGTTGTTGCTGACGGCGTTAGCGATAATGGTGTTGGTTAAATAGCTCGCTTTTTTAGCGGCATAATAGCCACTCGTGTCTACCGGGACATAATAATAAACGTTTGGGTTATCGTCCCAAACTTTTTTCGCCAACGCTTGATATTCCGTAGGAATGTTGGCCTGGTCGCAATAAACTGTCACGCCTTGTTCATAAGGATAGGCGATGTTAGCCTCATCGAGGCTGGAGCAGAAATTGGCGGTGCAACCCGAAAGAATCAAGGCTCCAACCAAGAGCCCCAGTCCGCCGAGAAGCTTAATCTTTGTTTCGTGTTTCAATGCTGTTCTCCGATCTTTGACAAAGAAGAAAATAATTCCGTTTCTTCTTCATGGAATTGCTCCGGATTATAAGAGGACCGAACAATGATTATGATATCGAAGCTTTGATGAAGATCATAACCATCAGCAATCATCGCTCTTATTTGGCGCTTGATGCGGTTCCGCGTCACTGCATCCCCATTTCGTTTGCTAACGGAGATCCCGATTCTTGCCTTATTGGCAACGTTTTGTCGGTAATGAATGACGTAGTGTTGGCTTCTGACGTTAGGGGTGGATTGAATAATGGCGTCGAATTCTTGATGTTTCAGGACTCGGTTTTCACGCTTCATCAATTCGCCTTAAAATCCCTGTGCGGGAATTAGTCAGCAATCTTTGTTCTGCCCTTGGCCCGACGACGAGCAAGGACTTTGCGACCACTATGATCGGCCATCTTGGCGCGGAATCCGGCCTTGTTGGCGTGCTTCACTTTCGACGGCTGATAAGTTTTCTTCATACGCATTTTCCTCCGAAGTTTGCTTGCGTGCGGATAGATTATAGGTTTTCGATAACTCTAACACAATAAAAAGAATTACGCGTGCGTGCGTGAGGTTTTTCCACATGAGGCGGGAAATAAAGCAAGAAAGTAGGCCAAAAATCAATAAAAACAGCCTGTTTTTCATATTGAAAGCGCTTACTTATAACTTTCTCACCTTTTCCACCGTCAAAACAGATCAAAAATAGGTTTTCCACCAGCGAAAAAACCATCCACATCCCTGTTGAAAGATTTTCCTCTTTTTGTGGGCAAAGGCCGCTTAATTAAGGGTTTGTCGGCTCTTTAATCACTTTGTATCTGTGAGCAAAGGGCTACTTTTTCGCTTTTTCCACACTTTAAATTTTCCACAATAGTTATCCACAAGTTTTCCACAATTAGGCTTTTGTGGATAAGGCTTAAAAACCCCTTTTCGCCCGCTTTATGACGAATTTTTGTGAATAGTTCATTTTTAGGCTTGTTTTGCGTGTCTTATGGTTGTGGATATGTTAAATTCTTAGCGGTATATAGTTATGGAAAATTCCGTCAGTGAAATCGCCGCCCTTTGGGATCGCATTCTCGTCAAGATAAAAGCAAAAATGGATGATCAGTTGGTCTACGACACTTTCTTCGAGGGCTCTTATATTGACTCAATTCAGGACAACAAAATGATTGTGGTTCCTAATTCACAATTGGCGGTCACAATTCTCTCTACGAAATATAAGGATTTAATCGATTCGGTTGTTCGCGAAGCCACCGAAAGCAACTTTGAGATTCGCTTCGTTGATAAAGAGTCGATTAAAAAACAGGTCGAAATCAAGCCGGTTAAACAGCCGTTCTTTGCCGACAGCGTGATCAATCCTCAATACACGTTTAAAAATTTTGTTGTGGGCCCATCGAACCGCGAAGCCTATCAAGCCGCTTTGATGATTTCGCAAAACCCGGGCAAACTCTTTAACCCCTTGCTGATTTATGGGGGCTCGGGGCTGGGCAAAACCCACCTTTTACACGCGATTGGGAATGCGGTAAAGGAAAAGTACCCGGGTATTCGAGTTCTTTACGTTCACGCCCAACAATTTCTTAACGAATTCATTAAATACGTCAATGGACAAAACGAGGGAACAAACCTCGTCGATTGGTTCAAAGACTCGGTGGATGTTCTCTTGGTTGACGACGTTCAATTCTTAGCGGGAAAGATCCGGACGGAAGAAACTTTCTTTTCCATTTATAACAACCTTCAGACCGCAGGAAAACAGGTGGTTTTGACTTCGGATGTCAATCCCGCCCAAGTCGATGGTCTCGAGGAGCGCCTACGCAGCCGATTCGTCTCTGGTCTTCCGCTCCTTATTTCACCAATCGAAAAGGAAACGTGCGAATCGATCCTCCGCTTGAAAATCGAAGCCAACGGCCTCGACGTCAATGATTTCGATCCCGAAGTTATCGCGTATTTCGCAGAAACCTTCGGCAAAAATGTCCGCGTTTTGGAAGGCGCCTTCGAGCGACTCCTCTTTTATACCGTCAACATCCACAAAACCAAGCACGTCGATTTGCCGACCGCGATGGATTCCGTTTCGTCTCTCGCCGAGGCCCAGGACGCCAAAACTCAGCTCTCCGAAGAAAGGGTTATTGGCGCCGTAGCTGATTATTACAGCCTCGCACCCTATCAATTAACCGGCAAGATTCGCACCAGCCAAATCGCGATGGCGCGCCACATCGCCATGTATCTGATTCGCACCCTGCTCGATGTCCCATTCACCAAGATCGGTCAAACTTTCGGCGGTAAGGACCACGCCACCGTGATGAACGGTGTGCAAAAAGTGGAAAACTCCATCAAGACCAATAAAGATCTCGCCAAGGCGGTCGGCGAGCTGCAAGCCCGCCTAAAAGCATGAGGAAAAGCCGAAGAATCTTGTAGTAGATCCCTCTGTAAAGATGGTAGAATAAAAGATACCAAAAAAGGACTTATCCACAGTTCCCACAAAAACATTATTATTAGTATTATTAAAACATAAACAAACAAAGGAGAAATTCATGCGCTTCACCATTGATAAAAACCAATTTCTAAAAGGGCTTTTGATTGTCGGGCACTCTGTCGGCAACAAGAATCCGAACCCGATGTACCTTTGTTTCAAACTCGAACTGACGGCCCGCGGCCTCGAGATCACCGGATCAAACGGCGACACCACCATTTGGACCTTGGTTCCAAATGTTTTGAACGACAAAGAAATCATCCGCAATTCTTCGTTAGGTTCGACCCTCGTTAACGCTCACGTTATCACCGAAGTTGTTCGCAAACTTGAAGGCGAAGAAATCTCGATGGAAATCATCGACAACGTCATTGCCAAAATCGATGATGGCAAGGCGACCTTTAAACTCAACTGCATCTCCTCCGAGGAATATCCGCACATCGATTTTGAAAAGGCGGGGAACCCCTTCGTTCTTTCCTGCGCCGATGTGTCGTCGCTCGTCGGCCAGACTGCCTTTGCGGCTCTCGATAAAGATACTCGTCCGATTTTGATGGCGATCAATTTGCGAGCCGAAAATGGCAAATTAACTGCTACCGCAACCGATTCGGCTCGTCTTTCTCGCAAATCCGTTACCATCGATCCTTCGCTTCGCTTCTCGGTTAACGTTCCGGCGAAAACCCTCGCCGACATCGTCGGTCTTTTCGAGGGCAACGACAGCGTGGAAATCTCGGCCAACGCCGAAAAAATTATCTTCAGTTTCGGCACGACTCTCGTATCGAGCCGCTTGATTTCGGGCGAATATCCGGTTTCGAGCAGCATTATCCCCCAGAATTTCTCGTTCTTCCTCGAAGTGAATGCCCAACAGCTCCTTGGCGCCGTCGACCGGGTTTCGGTCTTGGCGACCGATCACACACCGGTTGTGAAGCTTTCGATGGACGATGAACAAATCGAAGTTTCGCTCTCGAGCGATCAAACTGGATCCGGCAGCGAGCGTTTGACTACGATTCAATACACTGGCGAGCGTTTGGAAATCGCCTTTAACGCCATGTTCGTGACCCAGGCCGTTCGGGCTCTCGGCAGCGAGGATGTCGTCTTGTCGTTTATCGGCGAAATGAAGCCGTTTGTTATCCGGAACCCTAAAGATGATTCCGTGGTCGAATTAATCACGCCCATGAGGACGCGATGAGCCAAATTTAGCCTTTTAAAAACAAGGTTCGAAAAAGGAACGTATTTTGTTCCTTTTTTTACTACGTAGTAGTAAACTATAATCATGGGAAAAATCTCGGAAAACGAAACGAAAGAAATTGCCATTATCGGTGATTACATCACCTTGGGACAGCTTTTGAAATTCGCGCGGATCGTTGGGGAGGGCGGAATGGCGAAAAGCTACTTGGCTAGCCACGACGTCCTGGTCAACCAAGAGAAGGAGAATCGGCGCGGCCGCAAATTACGGTCGGGTGATATCGTCTCTCTCGCGGAAGGCACCTTCAAGATCGTGAGCCGATGAAGCTAACGCGGCTCACGCTCCGGAACTTCCGGAGCTACCCTTCCTGTTCGCTTGAATTCGCTAGTGGCGTCAACGTGATCGAGGGCGATAACGGTGCCGGCAAGAGCAATCTGGCCGAAGCCATCTATTACCTCTCGCTCGCCAAGAGCTGGCGGACAAGCGATGACCGGGCTCTTATCCGCTATGGAGAAAGCGCCGCCTCGATTGAAGCGGATATCGCTGAGAACGGGCTCTCGCGCCGCATCGCGATCTATCTAACCCCAACGGGACGGAAGATTCTGATCAACGAGAAACCGATCCATCGGTTGAGCGAACTCTCAAAATTGGTTAACGTCGTCCTCTTTTCACCCGAAGATACCGGCATATTTCGCGGGAGCCCGAGCGAAAGGCGCAGCTTCTTGGACGTGAACCTCTCCAAGCAATCTCTCGATTACTTCGCCTTAATTGGCAAGCATAACCGACTGTTGGAGGAGCGGAACGCCGTTCTGAAGTCGTCGAAACCCGATCTGACTTATCTCGGGGTTGTGACCGACTCTCTGATCGAGGCGAGCGAGCCGTTGGAGCGTTATAGGCGCCTCTATGTCGATTCCCTGAATAAAGTCCTGAGTTCCCTCGAAAGCGAGCTCTACGGGCAATCTAGAACGCTTCTTGTCATCTATCGGCCCTTCGTTAAAGGGGCCGCCTTCGTCGAAGAAGCCAAAAAAGCTTACCAGCGCGCCTTGGAAGGAGACCTCTCCCACAAAGCGACATCGATCGGACTCCAGCGGGAAGATTTCTCGCTCCTCCTCGATGGGAGGGATGTGGCCGTCTATGGCTCGCAAGGCGAGAATCGCCTAGCGGCCATCGCCCTTAAACTCTCGCCTTACTTCTTGATCGAAGACGAGGAGAAAAAACCGCTGGCCGTCTTGGATGATATCTATTCCGAACTTGACGTCGAGCATGCTTCCCGCCTTGATGTACTCATCAAGAAACTCAATCAAGTATTCGTGACGGGAACCCAATTGCCGATTGACGGAGCCACCATCATCGATGTCTCTCCGCATAAAGCCACCAGGAGGATTTAAACACTATGGCAGAAGAAGATAAGAAAGTCGCAACGTCCGGAGCCGCGTCCACTGACGACGCCGCAACGCTCGAAGCCGCGAAAGAAAGCGGCGTTAGCGCGGAATCGCTTCAAGAAGAAGACAAATTCCAATACAAAAAAGAGGATGCGACCAACGAAAAGGCGGTCGAAAAAGCCGATGAGAAGTACACCGGCGACAACATCCAGGTTTTGGAAGGCCTCGAAGCGGTCCGCAAGCGTCCTGGCATGTACATCGCGACTACCGCGGCCCCCGGCTTACACCACCTGGTTTGGGAAATTGTCGATAATTCAATCGATGAAGCTTTGGCGGGCTATTGCGATGCCATTGAAGTCACGATCAACAAAGATAATTCCATTACCGTTCAGGATAATGGTCGCGGCGTTCCGGTCGATATTGTCAAAAAGAGTGGTCTCTCTGGTGTTGAAACAGCCTTTACGATTCTCCATGCCGGAGGCAAATTCGGCGATGGCGGTGGCTACAAGGTTTCCGGCGGACTTCACGGCGTCGGCGCTTCGGTCGTCAATGCCTTGTCGGTCTGGATGGAAGTCACCGTCCACAAGGACGGCGGCATCTATTACATCAAATTCACCAATGGCGGCAAGATCACCGAACACTTGAAACGGATCGGTGACTGCGCTGATCGCGGGACGATCGTCAGTTTCTTGCCGGACCCGGAGATTTTCACCGAGACGACCGTTTACAATTACGAAACGATTAAAAACCATTTGCGCCAGATGGCCTTCCTCAACGGGGGAGTGAAAATCTCCCTCACCGATATGCGGGGAGCCGAGCCGAAGAACGAGACCTTCTTTTACAATGGCGGAATTAAGGAATACGTTTCTTTCATCAATACCGGCAAACTTCCGATCAATAACGAAGTTATTTATTGCCAAGGCGCCGAAGAGGTTACCTTGCTCGACGGAACCAATGAACGCATCTATGGCGAAGTCGCGATGCAATGGACCGACTACTATTCTTCGGATGGCGTTTATTCCTTCTGCAATAACATTTCCACCAAGGAAGGCGGCACCCACGTCGAAGGCTTTAACCTCGCGCTCAACCGCACCATCAACGAATACGCACGCCAGTTTAAACTCCTCGATGAGAAAGCCCCGAACTTCACGACCGACGATTGCCGCGAAGGTTTAACCTGCGTCATTTCGGTGAAACACCCGAACCCGCAGTACGAAGGCCAAACCAAAACCAAACTTGGCAACTCCGAGGTTCGCAAGATCGTCTCGACTCTCGTTGGCGATCAGCTGATGCAATATTTGCTCGAGCATCCGGATCAGGCGAAGCTGATCGTTGAGAAAGTCCGCTTGGCGGGCAAGGCCAGAATGGCCGCTCAGGTCGCCCGTGAATCCATCCGCAAGACTGCGCTTGGCGTCACGACCCTCCCGGGGAAACTCGCCGATTGTTCCAGTAAAGACCCCGCCGAATGCGAGCTCTATATCGTCGAGGGCAACTCCGCCGGTGGCTCCGCCAAGAACGGTCGTGACCGTAAAACTCAAGCCATTTTGCCGCTCCGTGGCAAGATTTTGAATGTCGAAAAGGCGCGGGAAGACCGCATCTTTAAGAACGCGGAAATCGGCAATATGATCACCGCGATTGGCGCGGGCATCCGCGAAAACTTCGATATCACGAAAATTCGCTATCACAAAATTGTCATCATGACCGATGCCGATGTTGATGGTGACCATATCCGCATCTTGCTTTTAACTTTTTTCTATCGCTTTATGCGTCCTTTAATCGATAACGGCAATGTCTACATCGCACAACCGCCGCTTTATAAGATCGATTTTAAGGGCCAGTCTTATTACGCTTACAACGATCAACAGCTCGAAGAATTGAAAAAATCCCTGCAGCTCAAGTCCGGTTATCCGTTCCAACGCTATAAGGGACTTGGCGAAATGGACGCCCAGCAGCTTTGGGAAACGACCATGGATCCTTCTGCCCGCAAGATGATCCGCATTACGATTGACGATGCTACCAAAGCCGAGATGACTTTCACCGAATTGATGGGCGATGACGTTGATCCGCGCAAGGATTTCATTTCGAAGAACGCCGTGTTCGTGAAGAACCTCGATATCTGATGGGAGGAAGAAAAAAATGGATAACGAAGATAACAAAAACAATCCGGTGGACCCCGCGAAGAGCGAGACCGCCGAGGAAAAAGAGCAAAACACCGTGGTCGCTGGCATCGTACCGGCACTCATCGACCGCGAAGTGACTGATGAAGTCCAGACCGCCTTCCTTTCTTATTCGATGTCGGTTATTGTCTCCCGGGCCATCCCGGACGTCCGCGATGGTTTGAAGCCGGTTCAGCGCCGCATCATTTTTGGCATGAACGAAGAGGGCATTGAACCGGGCAAACCTTATAAGAAGTCTGCTCGTATCGTCGGCGATGTTATGGGCAAATACCATCCGCACGGCGACTCCGCTCTTTATGGCACCCTCGTTCGTCTGGCCCAGCCGTTCTCGATGCGTTACACCTTGGTCGATGGGCACGGCAACTTCGGATCCATCGATGGCGATGAAGCCGCTGCCATGCGTTACACCGAGGCCAGAATGAACCGCTTGTCGGTTGAAATGGTCCGCGATTTGGAAAAAGACACCGTCAACTTTGTTGACAACTATGATGGCACGGAAAAAGAGCCGGAAGTCTTGCCGTCTCGTTTCCCGAATTTGGTTGTTAACGGTTCCGAAGGCATTGCCGTCGGTATGGCGACCAATATGCCGCCCCACAACCTCAGCGAAGCGATCGATGCGGTAGTGGCGATTGCCAAAAACCCCACTTTGACCCCGCTTGAGATTATGCAGAACTATCTCCATGGTCCGGATTTTCCGACCGGCGGTGTGATCTTGGGCCGCAAAGGTATCTTGGATTATTTCACGACCGGAACGGGCTCCGTGACGATTCGCAGCAAATACCACATCGAAGAAGAAGATACCGGCAAGGCCCGGATCATCGTCACCGAAATTCCTTATCAGGTGAATAAAGCGATGATGATCGAGAATATGGCTCAGCTCGTTCGCGACAAAGTCATCGACGGCATCACCGATATTCGTGATGAGTCGAACAAGGAAGGCATCCGGGTTGTCATCGAAGTGAAGCGCGACTCGGTTCCGGAAGTGGTGGCCAACAACTTATTGAAGCACACCCAACTTCAAATCAATTTTGGCGTCATCAATCTTTGCCTTGTCGAAGGGGCACCGAAAGTTTTGCCGATTACCGCCATCCTTCAGAATTATGTCGATTTCCAGATTTCCGTTTTGACCCGCCGGACCCAATTCTTATTGAAACGGGATTCGCAACGCGATCACATCGTGGTCGGTCTCATCACCTGCCACGACCACATCGACGAAGTCATCCATATCATCCGTGATTCGAAGACCGATGACGAATCGAAGCGTCGCTTGAATGAGACCTTCGGTTTCACCGACGATCAAACCGACGCCATTTTAGCGATGACCCTCCGCCGCCTCGAAGGTTTGGAACAATCCAAACTTCAAGAAGAGCACGTGGGGCTCACCAAGAACATCGTGGAATACAATCGTTTGCTTTCGAGCAAAGACAACATCGTTGATTTGATGATTAAGGAGCTCGGTGAAATCAAAGATAAATTCGGCGATAAGCGCCTGACCGACATTTCGGATGAAGCCGCCAACATCGATAACGAAGATCTGATTCCGCAGGATGACATCATCGTCGTCTTGACCAAAAACGGCTATCTCAAACGGATGTCCGACCAAACCTTCCGCGCGCAAAATCGCGGTGGACGCGGCGTTAAAGGCATCTCAACAACGGCGGGAGACACGGTCAACATCATGCTCCACACCAGAACGCATACCGATCTCTTGTTCTTTACGTCTTTGGGCAGCGTCTACACCTTACGGGGTTATATGATCCCCGACGGCGCTCGCGATGCCAAAGGCATGCCGGCGATTAATTTGTTGAACCTTGACCAAGACGAAAAAGTGATCTCGATTGTCTCGTGCGACGATTACCCCGAGAGCGATTTCCTCTTCTTCGCGACGGTCAACGGCGTCGTCAAACGGACGAAACTCAGCGAATTCGCCTCGATCCACAAAAACGGCAAACGAGCGCTCGGTCTTCGCGATGGGGACCAACTTCTCAATGTCAAACGGACTAACGGAGCCGCGATTATCTCACTCGCCTCGAGCAATGGCAAAGTCTGTTCCTTCATGGAAGACGATGTCCGGGCGATGGGTCGCAGCGCCGCCGGCGTCAGCGGTATGAACCTTAAAGATGGCTCGCACCTTGTTGATATCACCACCTCGCTTGAGGGCGACAAGATCCTCGTCTTGACTTCGCTTGGCTACGGCAAGATTTCCTATGCCAAAGACACCGATACGGAAGATGGCCGCCACCATGGTGGCTATCGTCTCACCAGCCGTGGCGCCAAAGGCGTCATCTCGCTCAAGAGCTCTGATAAGAATGGCGAACTTACCGCGATGAGAGCGGTCCATGGCAATGAAGACCTCATGGTCATCACCACCGGTGGCATCGTAATCCGGACCCCGCTCGATCAAGTCAAGATTGCTGGCCGCAACACCCAAGGCGTGAAGATCATCGCTCTTGAGCCGCGCCACAAAGTCGCCTCTTTAGCGATTGTTCCGCACGAAGATCCGAATGCGCCTATCGAAGAAGAAACCCCGACCGCCGATGATGAGATTAACCCCGCCTTAATGAGCGGAGACGAGACTCCAAAAGCCGCCGTGAAGATGCCGACCCCCGATGACATCGACGAAGATGCCTCGAGCGAAGATGGTGTCAGCGGCAAAAAAGGCGGAGACGACGACATCTGATCTTTTTTATGAAAGCCTTAGTGTATTTTAATCCAGGCAGCAAGGCGGATTGCTTTGCGGCTACCCGCTTAAGGAAAAACATCAAAGGCTCTTTGGAATTGGCCGATGTGGTTTGGGTGGAGAGTTTATTCGCTTTGCCCGAACTCCTCCATCTGCTTTCTCCGGAAGACGAAGCAAAAATGCACGATGCAAAGCTCGACGGCCTTAAAGTGGTCGTCAGCGCGCTCTACACGGAATCCGATCCTGCCGCCCGCTACTTTCAGAAAGACCCCGATGGCTTTTATCGTTTGCGGGGTAAAGCTGAGCGGCTCCTCGAAGGCGCCGATTTGATTCTCGTCCCTTGTCTCGGCGCCAAAGACGCCTTGGTGCAGGCCGGGATCAAAAATCCGCATTTCGCGATTCTCAGCGCCGGCGTCAATGTGGCCCGCTTTGAAAGAGGCGACCCCGTTGAGACGGGCGTCGTCTATCGTTACCTCCGCTTTCCTGAAGGCGCCAAATACGTCTTTTCGGCGGGGGATTACGAAGATAGTGAAGTTTTGGCGAAGTTTGACGCGGTGGCGAAAGCCTGCCCCGAAGTTCGGTTCTTTTTTGTCGGAGTTCGGCGGGGGATCGCCGGGGACGCCGCTCAGAAAAAACTGAATAAAAACGCCTCGTCAAATTGCCGTTACCTTGATCTTTTGGAAGATGATGTCTTTCGGAGCGCGATGGTTAACGCCAGCGTTTATCTCTCCTTTCCTTCGCTGGGAAGCGATCAAATTCTCGCTCTCGAAGCAATGGCGAGCAAAACGCAGATCATCTGCTTTGGCAAACCTTTATCGAGGGATGTCATCGAAGAAAAGAAGAACGCCTATTGTTATACCAGCGCCGATAGGGTGGCCAAAGCCATCGAAAGCTGCTGCGCAGGAAAACTGACCCCGACTATAATTGAAGGGTATCGCAAGGCCAAGAGC
>JBAYEZ010000009.1:0-15295 GCA_041667485.1 Bacilli bacterium | reverse complement strand
CGCCAAGTATCAGCGCGAATTAGCCAAGGCCGTCAAGAACGCCCGCTATATGGGTTTACTCCCTGAGCCGGGCCAGCGTTAATTGATCCTGTGACAGGACGAAGTCGTTCTTCCTAATGGGGACGATGGAATCCGTTCTCACCCGAAATCAAGATCGGTCGAAAGGCCGGTCTTTTTTTCATGCCGTCCGTCCCGTCCGTTCTCGGCGGCCTCGGCGATTGTCTTCCCTGGGCGTACGGGACGAGCGGCGTCAGGCCCCATAATGGCGTCGAAAGGAGCGGGAGGGCCTTACGTCGCCTGGCTTCCGGAGCCGGGGCGGAGCGTACAACGGGGTTCTCCCTCAATCAACATGGATCAGAGTTAAAGCGATCGGCCGATTCTGGAGTCGGGATGCTGCCACGCGGATTTCCGGGGGCGGCCTTTTCGGCATGGTGGGAGAGGTTTACAGCAGGCGTCCCTTTTTGGAAAAACGGACTTGTCCCATCACATATTGGTTTGGTTAACCTGCTCCCTTTTTAGAAGATATGCGACATGATTTAGAAGATTCGATGTTAAAAATAGAAGAATTTTAGTTTCGGGGAATCTAAAAAATACAACTGAAGTTCTAAAAAGGATGCTTTTTATGAGAAACAAAGGGAGTCATACGCTAACAACGAAGAAAAGGCTTGCTAAAAGTAAAGTTATTTTCTACGCGTATAACGACATCCAACTTCGCTATGGTGAGGAATTGGATCGACGGTCTGATATTTTAGAAATGAAATGCAACGTTCCCATCGATTGCGAGCTGAAAGGAACCTATACAACCGATTTTTACTGTATCAAATCGGATGGGTCGATCATGGTTCGTGAGTGTGTCTTTTTGAGTAAACTCTCCAAGCCAAAAACATGCTCAATGTTAGACGCGAGCAGAAATTATTGGCTCTCGAGAGGGGTTCAAGACTGGGGGATTGTGCTTGATGGAAAATGATCTCCTGTTTTTTAAAAACACCATAGTTAGAGTTGTTGAAGTCGATTCCATGGATGGGCTGCTTGTCATCGATTGCCTTAGAAAGAGCATGCCTTTTTGGGTTAGCGAATCCACCTTGGTAGGGGCTTCAAGGTGTGAGGAAACTGAATTGTTGAAACGAGCGGCGCCTGATTTGCCAAAGTTTGAGGATATAACTGAAGCGAGGCGGAAAACGGCCCGACAACGATATGCGTTAATCTCCCCGATTGTTCCTCTTTCTGGCTCCAAAGAGGAACGGTCTAGAATGATTTCTTATATTTCAAACCGACACGGAATAAGCAAAGCGACAATTCGGTCCTGGCTTTGTGATTATCTTGCGTTTATGAACTTGTCGATTTTGGCGCCTCAGGAAAGAAAGCTAAGACCACTGAGCCAGAATGAAAAAAACTTCCGCTGGGCTTTGAACAAATTTTATTTCACATCCTTAAAACTGTCTCTAAAGGCGGCATTCAGACGTATGTTAAAAGATAAATATTGCGATTCTGCAGGGATATTAGTTGCAGAAGCGCCATCCTTTCGTCAGTTTCAATACTTCTTTCTAAAGACCGTGAAACAACAGAATTTAATTATTTCTAGAGACGGAAGAGGGGACTACATGAGGAATCACAGACCTTTGTTGGGCGAAGGGATAAGAAGTTTTTGCCCTTCGGCTGGATACGGGATGTTTGATTCTACTGTGTGTGATATTTTTTTGGTTAATGACGAAGGCGAACTAATTGGGCGGCCAATACTCGCCGCGTGTGTCGATGCCTATAGTTCAATGTGTTTGGGCTATTCTTTGGGCTTGACTGGTGGCGTTGAGTCGTTGGAAAGGCTGGCTTTAAATCTCGTTGAGGACAAAACGGACTGGTGTAGGAAATTCGGCATTAACATCAAAGAAGAAGAGTGGAACTGCCGTTCTCTTCCCCACGTTTTCATAACAGACCTCGGAAGAGAGTACGCCTCGCAACAGTTCTCACAGCTTTCGGATCTGGGTGTTTCGATAGTAAATTTGCCTCCGTATCGCCCCGAACTAAAAGGAGCGGTCGAGAAGTTTTTTGATTTGATTCAGGCCTCGTTTAAAAAAGAATTAGCCACGAAGGGTGTCATTTTTGAGGACTATCAAGAAAGAGGTGGAGTCGATTATCGGAAAAAAGCAACATTCACCATAGACGAGTTCGAAAAAATACTTTTGCTCTGCATCGTCAACTACAACACCAAAAGAGCAATCGATCTTCCACCCGAGGCAGTCGGAAAGGTGAAGCCTTTTGCGAATGAGCTGTGGAGTTGGTCGCTGCGGAATCATAAAGATAACGTCATTGACGTCACAAAAATTGAAATCCAAATGTCTTTGCTTCCTAGAACCAAAGGGATATTTAAAAGAGATGGTCTTTATGTGAATCGACTTAGATATCGAAATGGCAGTTTTACTGAACGGTTTCTTAAGGGCGGGAATTGTGTTGTGGCTTATGATCCTGCCAACGTTGGGGTTGTTTACTTGTTTGAGGAAGGAAATTACATACCTTTCCAATTGATTGAGCGTTTTTTTGATGGGAAAACAATTTCGTTTGTTAAGGAATTTTATGCGATGAAGGCTAAGGATCAGCGTGAAGCACAGACTTTGGAAACACAAGGCGCGATAAATCTCACTAGAGAGCTTGACCTAATATCGAAATCGAAGCCGAACATCCACACTGAAGTTAAACACGCAAAAGAAAACCGGACGATTGAAATCAAGAAAGAAGGCAAATAGAAGATGGATCTTAAAGGCCAACTAAATAAATTTCTTGTTGGGCAAGAGCTTATCGACGCGATGGCTGTTTTCCCCTCATATCAAAAAGACTTAAGCGATCCTTCCGAAAGACTTCAAGCCCTCCTTGATATTTATAAAATCTATATTCCAAGTCCTGGGGCTATCGATATTTATAACAGGCTTTATTTGGCCATTCTGGGGTCGTTAGAGAAGAAGGATACTAAACCCGAGATAATTCTTCTTAACGACAATTTCCGTGTGATTAAGGGCCTGAAACGATACGGTGTCATTGGGGGCCTAGAATCATTCAAAATTACGGGATGTGCCGGTGTGGGGAAGAGTTCCAGCGTTCAAAGGTGCATTGATTTGATTTGTGGAGGCAAGGTTCTCGTCCAGGACGATCCACATCGCGAAATCATCCCTGTGCTTGTGGTTGAGGCCGTAGCTGATGGCAGTTTTAAAAGCCTTCTTTATTCGATTCTCCAGCAAGTGGATTCTCAAATCGGAACGAATTTTTTCTTACTTAACAAAAGGGTCACAACTACGGTCGACATGCTGTTGGCTACCGTAGCTAACGTTTTAATAAATCATGTTGCCGTTTTGATTATCGATGAAATAGAACGGGTGGCGAACGAAAGCTACAAAGGCGCCGTTTTGATCAACTATCTAACTCAGCTTGTCAATCAATCCAATATCGCAATCGGGTTTGTCGGGAATGAATCAGCAAACCAATATTTTGAAGCCAAAGAATACATGAGCCGGAGAGCTATTGGTATTTCTTTAAAGAAAATGGAATATGGCGAATATTATTATCATTTCGCATCTACACTTTTTGGATATCAATATACGAATAAGAAAGTACAATTCAATGCAGAAATCGCCAGATATTTGTTTAAAGCGTCTAATGGGATTCCAGCACTGCTGGTCGGATTATTCGTGGAGACGCAACGTTACGCAATCAGCACGGGGATTGAAGAACTAAGTCTTGGCCTTTTTGAGAAAGTCTTTCAAGAAAACTTTAGCAATATGATTCCGTTTTTAGAAAGCCAAGAAGCCAAACATCAGCCTATAAAAGAAACGATTGATTTAGGAAGCGAAAATCGGTTGGTTAACAAAATGCCCAGCTTGTTCCAAAAAGCCTCTCAAAACGCGACCGGCGAGCCCACAGGGATGATTATGGTTCTTAAAGATGTTATTTCCGTTGAATACGTGAAATTATGATAAAGAAAATAGAAAGAATCTATCCGGGAGAAACGGCCTATTCTTACCTTGCCAGACAATACGCTCACGGAGGTTTTGTTTTTCATGAGGGCTTTGTCCAAGAAGCACTAGCAAGACCCAATGAGTATCCAGACCCGAATTTTATTAATCGACTCAACGAGGGTTTCAAGAAAGAAATGAGCACCTATGTTTCTTTTGAGGATCTCATTCTAAAACACACTCTTTTTAATTATTATGCTAGATTTCTTCCGTTAGACCGCCGCAGCAATGCCTATGCTTTTGCGATGACCAACATGCCTAAACTTGCAAACCTTCTTCAAGCTAAGGTGTTAGATAGAAACTGTATTAGGTATTGCCCTAAATGCGTAGATGAGGATAGAGAAGAATTTGGGGAATCGTATATCCATGTTAAACACTGCATGCCCTCGATTCGTGTTTGTTGGAAACACGGGTGTGATTTAGTCAGCACACAAATCAAGGCAGTTAAAGCCGTTGATTCTTCCTTCACGCCTTTGGAACTTTTGATTGGCTCGCACGAGGTTCGGCAACGAGAAGAGAATGATGTTAACTTCATGATCGCCCGCTATGTTAGTGATATTTTTGATCAACCATTCGACCTCGAAAATCAAAGGTCGTTTGGAGCATATTTGACAGGCGTGTTGGACGATGAATTTTGCAGCGAAAGGGGCGAGAGAAAAGATTTGGACGCCCTATCCATCAAGATGAATGGATTCTATCGCGACCTATTGGAATTTCACTTAACGAAACGGAGAATATCTCGAATCTACAGAGGCCTATCTTTCAATCCATACGACCTGGCGCTCGTTGCCTTTTTTCAGGGGATACGGGCCGAAGACTTATGCGCCCAAAAAGGCTATCCAGGTTGTCGCTGGGAGTCTTTTGACAAGGACGTAAGAAAAATGTACGAACAGGGCCATTCGGTTGCCCAGATCGCCATTTCTAAGAACGTTTGCCACGAGGTAATAAGAGAAGTATTGATGGGGGCCTATGATAAAGAACCGAATAAGAACGCAAGATTCAGGCCAAAAAAGACAAACTGGGCCGTGATTGACGATGCGTATTGTCTTCGATTTAATGAGGCAATAAAAAAAGCCCTCGAAACAAATCCGGGGGCTAGGATAAGCAAAGCGTTTGTTGCGGGGGCGTTGGGTTTAAGAGACAAATCGCTTAGGAACTTTCCAAAAGTCAGACAATTGACTAAGGAAGCAAGTTCCACATTGATTCGGGATAGCAGCCCCATTCGATGAGGTTGCGCCGCTCCTCACCTTCATTGAGCAGCCAAGACTCCATGCCTTGGTCGATTAGTCTCTCCAATGATTGCTCAGGATCGATTCTTTCCGTTTCTTGGCCATCCGGTCAGCAACCCATCTTCATATTTATGTCGCTTTAGTTCCACATATCATCGGAATACCATACAGGATCGATTTGCCAGTCCATGACGGTTCCAGCAAATAAGTAATAATGGTCATTTTCGTCCTTGCCGACGTAATAATCTTTTTTGTCATCACCGAAAGCTCTTGCGATGCCTACAATCTCCAGTTTCTTTGGATTTTTTGAATCTTGGACAATGGGCTTCTTTTGCGCTTTCCCCTCTTGCATCGTTTCTCTAATTTCTTGGTTTTCCATTTTAATTTCCTTTGTTAAATTTGTCCGTTCAACTACTCGTATAGTCTTTGACCGCTCTCCTTATTTCTGGCGAATCTTTGTACCAAAATATCGTTTTGCTCGGGTCCTCGCTCATCTGTTTGGTTCCGATGAACTTGAATCCCCTCTCATCTAGATATTTCATCAGTTTGAATGAAAAGACATTGAATGTTGCAATACAGGTATCGTCTTTTTCTTTCATTAATTCTCCTCTTGTTTCGGTCTTTCTTCGCGGCTCCCAACATGGTTGGGCTTCGCTGAATCGGGTGGTTTGATCGCTATTTGGCAAATTTCTTTATCCGGCTTATTTAGGTAGCATGCCTTTGCTATTTCAAAAAGCCTTTTGTCCGCTCAGGGTCCGGCTTTCGTTTTATCCATATAGTTAACTAGGCTTTCCCTCAAGTACGGGCTATGTTCATAGATTTCCTTTTTTCTAATCCTGATGGCAATGTCGAATAAAAAAGGGAATTGTCCCTCTTCGTGAAGTAAATAGTCGTTGTGGTTATGAATCTGGAATCAGGCTACGCACGAGGCGAATTTCGATAATTCCTTTTGATTCATTAGGTTAGCGACTTCATCGAATCTTGATGTCGTTTCTAACAGTTTCAACTTTTCGTTTTTTCTCATATGTTTCCCTCGAGCACTTAGGCTCAAATAATTTAGCCAACTAATAGGCAATAGATTGTTTTATTAGGAACGTTCGGTTGATTCAAAGATATTAGCTAAATTATTTGAATCTATCGAATGGGCTAGATATGTCTTGATAGTCTAATAACCAACATACGCTCGGACGTATGTTTTTTATTTTTTGGACTTGATCGCTTTTGGTTTCTATTAACGTTTTAACCTGTCTCCGTTTTAGTAATGTTTTCTGAAGCTGATTTTTATACTAGTGTTTTGCTGGAAAGTCTTATTTTTTAGTGCTGTCGGTTTTCTAGAAAGTCGTTTTGCCCTTTTATCTTTTATTTATTTTTATTTATTTATTATTATTTGCATTCATTTTTTGCACGCATGTCTTTCACTTTTCTAACGATTGTCATTGTGTTTTTGAATGATTGTCGTTCTAAAAATACATTACTTGCGTGGGCAACAAAAAAGCGCCCGCAACTTTTGCGAAGCGCTTGCACACCTCTAGAAGACGTATCTACCTTTTAGATCTTTCGTTTGGGTGTGACTCGACTCGTCTTGACCCACCAAGAATGACGGGAACTTTGCCATGACCTCTAAGTTTTGGTCCTTTTGACTTGTTTTGAATTTGTTCTTGTATTTTCCCATCTCCAATTCAAGTTTTTCTAAACCTGCGACCTCGAATCTAAAGAAGTTTTTTGAGGGCATCCCAACCTTCTTTTTGGTTATGACACCATACTCCTCTAATTTTTTACAGGACTTTCGTTGTTCGGAGGCCCCCAATCCCGTCTGGTCTTTCATGAACTCGTGGGTACAGTAGAAATAACCATCTTCGTTTAGTCCGTTGTGGACGGTCCAATACATGTACTCGGACATCAGTTCACAGAGATAAACTGCAACATCAAGACTCCCAAAGATTGCTATCATCGGTCTACTGAGCCTGATGTAGTGATCATTTAGGAGTTGATTGGCCTTCACGGCCGCATCAATTTTCACCATATTTTCTCCTTGCTTTCCATTACGCGACCTCAATCCATTGGTTCCGTTGCGTCGAAACCCTTGCGTCTGACGCCTCCCACCTCCTTCTTTTCCGCAACGCAAACCCAATCCCAGCCGCATTCTATATATACGGTAAAGCGTGAAGTTTTTTGGCCACTTGTTGTTTCCTTTTATTACGTCTGTCTTTGCCCTTCGTGGTTCAATGCCATCTAGGGTTTTATTCTAGATACGCATATCAAAAGAATGCCTTTAAATTTTGTACCAAAAATCACGTACAAATAGGCCTGTTGGCGGCATAATTTGAGTATTGGAAGTTAGTTTAGGTTCTTTCAATACTTAAAGGAGATATCGAATGATTTATGGATACTGTCGCGTTAGCACCAATCACCAGAGAATTGATCGTCAAGTAACAAACATAAGAGAATCGTATCCAAGTGCAACCCTGCTTAGGGAGTTTTATACCGGGACAACCCAAGACAGACCGCTATGGGACAAGTTAGTGAATTCGCTTCAAATCGGCGATACGGTTGTTTTTGACTCGGTTTCTAGAATGTCCAGGAACGCTGCCGAAGGTTTTAATGATTACAAGCGGTTATACCAATCCGGAGTTAGGCTGGTCTTTCTTAATGAGCCCTTAATAAACACCGCCGTTTTTGATTCGACCAAAAAGAACCTATTAACCTTATCCGTAGAAACAGGAAGTCGGGCGGTCGATGATTATTTCAAAGGGAACATCGACTTAATCAACAGGCTGCTTATGTCACTCGCCGAGGAACAAATTAAGGCGGCTTTTGATCAGTCCGAAAAGGAAGTTACAGACCTCCATTCTCGTATTAGCCAGGGGATGAGGGAAAGCCGAAGGGCAGGAAAGAAAATCGGTTTGACGAAAGGCACAACTTTAGTAACCAAAAAATCGATTGCTTGTAAAGCCGTTATTTTGAAACACTCCAAAGACTTTGGTGGATCTTTAGATGATCCCGATGTGATGAAACTTTGCGGATGCGCAAGGAACTCATACTACAAATTCAAGAGAGAACTTAAGCTAGACAAAAAATAGAAATAGGTTGCTCCTCCATAAAATGTTCGTGGGTAAGACCGACGATACAGGAAGGCGAAAAGGATGTTTTTCATTTCTAGGAAGCGAATTTAGCCGGAATGTAACGCCCTTGCCGAAAAAGGAATGACGATGATCGTCGTCACCCACGAGATGAGCTTCGCGAAAAACGTCGCCGATCGCGTCCTCTTCTTCGATGGCGGGGTCATTCGGCTCCAAGGCGATCCGAAAACGGTATTCGATGATACCGAAGACGCCCGGCTATTGGCGTTCTTGGGCAAGAAAACCCCGGTTGAGCCTTTTTGAAAGCAAGACGATGGGCGCTTTTTCGTGATAAAGACACCATCCCGCGGACAAATATCCCGCGCAATCCGCGCTTAAAGGCTTCTTCGATCCCCTCGATGAAATGAGCCCCGGAAAAAGATCTTTTCGGAGCCGAAAAAGAAACCACGGCAAAAAAGAAAGGAAGCAAGGTTTTGATTCGCTATAATATATCCCATGAGTCCTGATAAAAATAACTTCAGTTTAACGAGTCCGATCAGCGAATCGTATTGCCTCCCTAACGGCGCTTTGCGGATCGCTTCTTTTCTCCGATTGATCCAAGAAGTCTCCATCGGCGGAAGCGCCTTCCTCGGCAAAGGGGTCGAAACCCTCAAAGCGAAGAATCTTTACTGGGTGGTGATGAGCTATCATTTCCAGATCAGCCGTTGGCCTTCGGCGAACGAGAAGATCACGATCGAAACCTTCCCCGGCGTCACCAAAGCCTTCATCTATCCCCGCCACTACATCGTCTATGACGAAAAGGGCGCGATCATCGTCCGAGGGATCTCTCTTTGGGCGGTCCTTGACCACGCCAATCATCAGCCCACCATTCCGCCCGCCAATGGGGTTGATATCGCCGCCATCCACGAAGAGGGCGAACTGAGCTGGCCACCCCGGCAAGTCCTTGAGGGCTTAAGCGTCAAAGAGAACCGCCTCGTCCGCAATAGCGACCTCGATTTCAATGGCCATATGAACAATATCCGTTACGTGGACTTCGCCCTCGATAGCGATGATTTCGCCTTTTATTCCTCGCATACCCCCTCCGAATTCCAGATGACCTTCTCGAGCGAGACCACGCTCGGCAAGAGCATGGAGATCCTTTCCAAGCTCAGTGACGAGAGACGAGACTATCAAGGAAAAGTCGAGGGCAAACCCGTCTTCGCCTTGAGCGTCCTGTTCAAGAAATAGCCAAATCGCCCCTGTCTTCAAGAAAAAAGACGGAGGCTTTTTGTTTCCTAGAAACCGAATGAGATTGCATAAGGGCAGGAGTCCGCTATACTCATATAGTTCTAAAAAGAACCTTTTATGAATTTCAACAGCGAACTGCTCACGCTCCTCAAAAGCGTCTCCGAGGGCTACGAAAGCCGAATTGCCCTCCTTAGCAAAGGCGAAGGATTGACGACCCTCGAAGGCAAAATCCTTTCCTTTCTCCGCTATAACGAAGGGCTCGATAGCCCCTCGGATATCGTCCGGCTCCTTTCGCTATCGAAAGGCGATGTCTCAATGGCGGTGAAATCCCTCGAGGAAAAAGGCTATCTTTCCAAAACGAAGGATCCGCTCGATCAGCGGAAAAGCCATCTCCGCCTCTTAGGCAAGGCGGACCCTCTTTTAAAAAAGATCGACGCGATGCGAAAAGATTATTTCGCTTCGTTATTCAAAGATTTCAGCCCCGAAGAGATCGCCCTCTTCAAAACCCTGATCGAAAGGATGAGTCAAAATGTCCACGCCAACGAATGATATCCTCGGAACGGGGAACGTCAAAAAACTCTTATTCCGCTTGGCCATCCCAACGATCCTTGCCCAGCTCATCAATATGCTTTACAACCTGGTGGATCGGATCTACATCGGCCATATCCCCGAGAGCGGGGCGATCCAGCTGACGGCTTTGGGCATCTGCACCCCCTTAATCCTCGCGGTCTCGGCTTTTGCCTATCTCGTCGGGAGCGGAGGCGGGCCGAGAGCTTCGATTGCCTCCGGGGAGAAAAACAATGCCAAAGCCGAGAAAATCCTGGCGAATTCCACGGTGCTTTTAGTGCTTCTCGGGATTCTTCTGACCAGCCTCCTTTTATTGTTCAACCGGCCGATGCTTCTGGCTTTCGGCGGGAGCGAGAAAACGATCGACTACGCCCTTGATTACATGAACATCTACGCCTTGGGGACGCTCTTCGTCGAGTTGACGCTCGGCCTCAACTGTTTCATCTCGGCGATGGGCAAGACCACCACCGCGATGCTTTCGGTCTTGATCGGCGCCGTGCTCAACATCGCCCTCGATCCTTTGTTCATTTTCGTTTTCAACATGGGGGTCAAAGGGGCGGCTTGGGCCACCATTATTTCCCAGGCGGTGAGCTGCGTTTGGGTCGTCGCCTTCCTCTTCTCCAAGCGCAGCGTTTGGCGGCTCCGTTTCGCCCTTATGGGACCCGATTGGAAGGAAATCGGCTCCCTCCTTTTCCTTGGGAGCGCCACCTTTCTCATGCAGATCAGCGAAAGCATCTTGACCGTGAGCTTCAACTTCTCGCTTCAAAAATACGGCGGGGACATCGCGGTGGGGACGATGACGATTCTCTTCTCGCTCGTCCAACTCGCTTTCCTGCCTCTCACGGGCTTAGGCCAAGGCGCCCAACCGATCATCTCGTATAACTACGGCGCCAAAAACGCCGAGCGGGTCAAAGAGACTTTCCGTTATCTCCTTTTCGTGAGTGTCACGATCTCCGCCCTCTTCTGGGCCTTCCTCATGGCATTCCCGGCGGGATTTGCGCGGATTTTCACTTCCGACGAGGGCCTCATCAACCACTTGATCGTTCCCGCGCGGATCTACGCCGCCTCGATTGGCTTATTCGGGATCCAGATCGCCTGCCAGCAAACCTTCACGGCGATCGGCGATGCCAAAAGCTCTTTGGCCGCGGCGATCATGCGGAAATTCATTCTCCTGATCCCCCTGATCTATCTCTTGCCTTTGCTGTGGAAAGACAACCCCGAATACGCCGTCTATCTGGCCGAGCCGATCTCCGACTTCTTGGCGGTCACTTTCACCTCCGTCCTCTTCTACGTCCAATCCAAAAAGGCCATGAAACGAATTTCCAGCCCCGAGGGAACGACATCGAAAGAAGAAACCGGTAAAAAATAGGCGCTCGAAGGCGCCTATTTTCAAACGAAAGAATTAGATCGCGCTGATGTTCGCGGCGATGGTTTTCCAGCCATCCGCCTCTTGATAAGAATTGACGAGAGAAGCCGGGACTTTGATTTCGATCGTACTGGCGAAATTCGCCAGGGTTGAAGCGGCCACCGTCACGACCTTCTCGCTATTCGTCAGGGTGATTCTTTGGAGGACGTCTTTCAAAGAAACGTTGCTGGTCAAAGAGGTCACCGTGCTCGGAAGGCTGATCGCCGGGATCGCGGTGTGCTTATAAAGCGAATCCAGCCGCCCCACCACGGTCGTGTCCTCAAACACAAACGGATTCGTGAGGCTGAAGCCTTCGAGGGCAGGCGGAATGAGGATCGTCGCCTTGCCGACGCTCGAGCTCCAGAGAAGGGTGCCATGGGCGCCGTTGATATAGGGGCTCCCCTCCAAGGCGACGAAGGAAGCCAAAGAAGTCAAATTATAGGAGGCAATCCCCGCCTCGATGCCAATCTTGGCACTGGCGGGAAGACGAATCGAGGTAATCGTCGTGTTCGGCTTGGCGAAGGCACAGCCCACCACCATGGCCGTCTTTGAAGGAAGAGAAACGCTTCCGCTGAGAGAAGCGTCCAACCCATAAAGATAATTCGAGGAATCCAGCAAGAAACCATTCTCGAACGCCATCGCTGCCGGGCTTAAACTGAGCCCAGAACTCGATGGTGTCGGCCGAATGCGGATCCGTAGTAGGATCGTTTACCACTGCAGCCAGATCCTTTTGCGGCGAAAAATGCTTCCACGGCAAAGCCACCCAGGCGTTTCGGTACTTCCCGCCGTAAACAAAACCATAGGTCGGCATAAAAGCATTGCTAATCTGCCCTTTTGCAAAATTTGCAAACCCCATAAATACTCCTCTTTCCGGTAATTTTATCCTCTATGTAAGGGAAAAAACACAGAATTATGAATAATTCCTCGATAAGAGCGCGTTTTTTCTAACAACGATTTTCTAAAAATGTGGCAATCAGGGAATAAAAAAGAAGACATTTTTTCATGTCTCCTTTTAAAAAGCCAACTTGTTTTATTGTTCTTTGGCGATCTTTATTCTGGAAGGGTGGCGCAGTTTCGTGATGGCCGAGGCTTCGAGTTTTTTGGTTTGTTCCGTCGTAATCTTGAGTTGCTCGGCGACTTCCTCGCGTTTCAAAGGAACGTCAGTGTCGAGCCCGTAGCGGAGCTTAATGACATCCAATTCGCTTTTTTCAAGATCCGGAAGTATCTTTTCGATGCCCTCTTTAGTTAAGCCCCCTTTTTGGTGGCCTTCGATGGCTATCGCAAGTCTTTGATATCCGTTCATTTGTGATTCTTCCTCGTTTCTATTTTTATTATAACACAAGCCCTTTTTCTACTTTGTTCTCGTGGCGAGTTAAAGGTATTTTTTTGGTGGCTTACTTGTGGGACTCGTCACGACATTATTTGTCTAGAGGAATGTATGAAAAAGAAAGAAAACAAATTTGTTTGTTGCATTTGCGGGAGAAAAACCCAAGGCTATGGAAACAATCCATGGCCGATTAAAGACCATGGGAAGTGCTGTAACGAATGCAACGAGAAAGTTATCAAAGCTAGGATCAAAAGTGTTTATTGCGACTTCAAATGACTCTATCTTGACTATAGTCGCCTTTTAGTCGACTTATCTTTAACGATAGAACAATAGGTTTTGGAATTCATTCGAGGGGAAAGGCTATAGTCCCTTCCATAAGCAAATAGAGATTTGACGTTTACCATCTATAACGTCGCCTATTAAACGTTTGCTATGCTTTCGTTCCCTTTTGTCTAGGCAGGCCTTGGATTGTATACTCTCTTGTAAGAACTCTTCTGGAGGCGCTGCATGAGATGGGCAATGGAAGAAGAATATTTGGTAGGAAGATTCTACTTTGGTCACAAAAGCGATTGGGAAAGATCTATTCCCATGGCGCTTGAAACGCTAAGGGACAATGGTTTTGAACGCGAGGAGAGCAGCGTAAGAGCTAAACTATTCAACTTCCAGAGTTTAGAAATTGGCGGTGGTTTGAATCACGCGTCTTCACAGACAAGAACGGTTTTCTTAAGGCTAAGTTCTCTATTAGATAAAGGATATAAGAGAGAAGAAATCAACCAATATGTTCGATCGCATTACAAGGAATCTTCGGCCAACTCATTGGCTCCTCAAAATTCTATCTTTGAACCTTCATGTAATTATTTCCTCTACACCGGGCCTAGAGAAAAACCATTCTTTGACACCGTTGTTATCTTTATGGATAAAAAAGGCATAACTAAGGATTCGGATCTCTACAACGAAGCCCTTATTAATCGCGGCGTATTTTCTGACTGGAGATGTGGGAGAAAGAGGCCTTCACGAGACAATGTGATTAGACTTTGCTTTGCTTTGGGCCTCAAATTAAACGACGCCAACACCTTAATGATGAGTGCTGGATACATCCTAAGTACGTCTATTGAAAGGGACTGCTACATCATTTATGGCCTCGAGCAGGGGTGGGATCTAGTTTGGGTGGATGAGGAGCTTAGAAATCACAAGTTCCCAGGCTTGATCTCCAACGACTTGGCCTGACAAATTCCGATTTGATTGAGCCACAGGTTAAGGCCTGTGGTTTTTTCTTTTCTCAAATGTCTTTTGCAGGCGGACAGGTTTTTGCCTGCGATGTTTCAAAATTGCCGAAGAAGGAGGAGGCGGTTGGGCAACAAAGGCAGCCCACCACCAAGGAAATTCAGCCCAATTTTGTTTTGCCATTAACGTGTGGTCAAGAGATTGACCGGCATTGGTGAATCACGTTGCAGTTCTTTGAAAATTTAACCGGTTTGAATGTCTTTTTGTCCGTCTTGTTGGGTCAAAGAAGACAAATGTTTTGTTTCGTTCCCACGTATGGTTCCTCACGTGCGGCGGACCGGGCCGGCCGTAACTGGCTTGGAGAAAGTCGAGATTTAGAAGAAATGAATAAAGATAAGAGTTATTACGATAATTTGAAAGACGCTCATGTGTTGAAGACCGTTGCAGAAGAACACTCCATCAAACTAAGCAAGCCGATGATTCGAATTCTGGGTCTAGATTCAGCACTTATGTTCTGTGAAATCATCTCTCTCCACAACTTAGATTTGCTCAAAAGAAAAGGATGGGATCGGAATGGTGAGATTTGGACCCATTGTGGGGTGGCTAAGGTGACACGGGAAACGGGTCTCAACTCCCGTCGTCAACTCAAGGCAATAAAAAAACTTGCCGACTATGGTCTCATTTCGATATACGTCTATGGTTATCCTAAAAAAAGAGTCATTATGATCAATGTCGATTGTCTAGAAAAACTTCAGAACGATATGAAAAAAGATGACGAAGATTGGTCGAAACTCCAAGAAAAGATGCGGGTGAGGCACGAAGAGATCGTGCAAGCTGCAAACCACGACAAAGATCTCTGGTTGGCAGGCTTAAGGGGCACTACTGGGTTACGAGTTGAAGAGTGATTTCTTCGTTGATTTAACTATCTCCATCAGTTCAAACCGGTTCTAAAAGAACATTTCAATATGTGACAGGACGAAGTCGTTCTTCCGAACAGGGACGATGGAATCCGTTCTCACCCGAAATCAAGATCGGTCGAAAGGCCGGTCTTTTTTTGATGCCGTCCGTCCCGCGCGTTCTCGGCGGCCTTGGCGATTGTCTTCCCTGGGCGTACGGGACGAGCGGCGTCCGGCCCCATAATGGCGTCGAAAGGAGCGGGAGGGCCTTACGTCGCCTGGCTTCCGGAGCCGGGGCGGAGCGTACAACGGGGTTCTCCCTCAATCAACATGGATCAGAGT
>JBAYEZ010000008.1:0-15738 GCA_041667485.1 Bacilli bacterium | reverse complement strand
GAACAAGACGTTTCTCATAGTCGACCAGCAAGCCGTTATAAGAAAAGGAACCCTTTGTCGCATCGACGTTATTGTGCCGTAAAGCCGTCCGAATCCGGGCGAGCAACTCGGAGATGCCAAACGGTTTTGTGATGTAATCGTCGGCCCCAAGGTCCAAGGCTTTGACCTTTTCTTCTTCTTTGTCACGCGCCGAAACGATGAGAAGAGGAACGTCGCTACTTGCTAGACGAATCTCTTTCAGGGCTTCGATCCCATCGATATCGGGGAGGCCTAAATCGAGAAGAATAAGGGCGGGCCGAACCCGCAAAAAGGTAGCAATACCCTCGAGGCCAGAGCTTTCGCGCAACGGCTCATAATGGTTGGCTTTCAAAGCCATCTCCACAAAATGAGAGATCACGGGGTCGTCTTCGATGATCAAGATGGATTCATTCATCGTGTTTCTCTCCTATCTTCGCCTCGGGTAGTATCACAAGGAAGGTAGCTCCGCCCAATTTATTATTATAGGCCTTGATATTCCCTTGGTGGACTTTGACGATGCTTTGACAAATGCTTAAGCCAAGGCCATGCCCTTGATAACGGTCGCTTGTCAAGGAAGTCTCAGGCGAAAACTCGTCGAACAAATGATCGAGCTTCGCATTTGGGATGCCGCCGCCGTTGTCGATAACCCTAAAAACGGCTTCGCCCTTATCAAAGGCGGCGGAAAGAAAGATATCGCAATCGCTTCGCGTATGAGTCAAGGCGTTGTGGAGAAGATTCCCGAGCACTTCGACCACGAGCCTGCCATCGCACCGAACGAGCAAGTTATCGCTCACCTCAAGCTGAAGATGGTGCCTGGCAAAAATACTCTTTTCCCTTTCATAAGCCTCTTCCCATAAATCGGAGGCGAGCTCATAGCTTTTAGGCAAATCGCTCGTGAGCGAAGCAATTTTGCTTAAGGACAATAGATTCTCGACATATTCGCTAAGGGCATGAGCCTCTTCCGAAAGGTTTTTGGCAATGGAAAGGCGATCGCTTTCGCTTAAGTCGTGATAGGAGCTCGAAAGAAGACTCGTCCCCGTTTCCAAGGCAGTTAACGGAGTTTTGATGTCGTGCGATAAGGAGCGGAGCAGCGTTGTCTTGAAGTGTTCATTTTCAGCGAAAAGACGGCTCTTTTCACTCGCCTCTATCGCTTCTTTCTTCGCTAAGGCGTTGCTGGCAAGCGAAGACAGAGAGGTCACGAAGGAGGCGTCGAGCTCGCCCATCGCCTTTTTATTCGACCAAGCAAAAAGAAGCAAGGCATAGGTCTTGTTTCCGCTGGCCAAAGGGATGATTTTATAAGGCAAGAAAGAGGCATGGCTTTCCCCGTTCCCCGAGGGAAGAGAAGAAGCGAACGAATAGGAAACCGCCTCGCAGAGGGGCCCTTCGCTTTGGTGAGCGTCCAAATAGGAGGCTTTTCCATCTTGACTCACGACATAAATCGGAAAGGCAAAATAGGAATTGAGATGCTCCCAGAGGCGGGCAAGGATTTCCTTTTCCTCGCGCTCCTCGAGAAGAAACGAGGAAAAGTCGCTCAAAAGATAAAGCCGTTTCTCGTTTTCTTTGCGCTTCTCAATCTCATGATGGGCGCCCCGGGTCTCTAAAAATAAAAGGGTGCTGACCAGAAGATACATGGCGAGAGAAATATAGAGTTCGGGGTTATCGATGGCGAAAGAGTAACGCGGAGCGGTGAAACAAAAATTAAAAAGACACAGGATAGCGATGCTAGACACCATCGAATAAACATAGGATGGGCAAACGATGGCAATCGCCAAAATCGGAAGAAGGTAAACGAGCAGGATGGCCTCAGGCGAAATGTTCAAAGCGTCTAAGCCAAAAGAAAGACCGGTCGCCACGAGGATGGCAAGGAGGGCGAACCCGCTATATTTCAGACTGTCGATGAGCTTTTTTCTGGTGTGCATAAAGAGCCTCTTTCTCTATTTTAAAGCTTTGGACAAACAAAGAGAAAACCGCGCTGATCTCGAGGCGGCCAAGAAACATTCCGAGAATCTCAATCCACAAGATAGAAGCCGGGGCGCTGGCGCTCACAATCCCAACGCTCAGTCCCACCGTCCCGAGGGCGCTTGAAAATTCAAACAAAGAATCCTCGAACGAATAACCATGCAGGGTTAAGCCAAGGCTTCCCAATAAGAGTAAAAGGAGATAAAGCAAGGCGAAAACAAAGGCGTGATGAGTCTCTTCGCGACGAATGACTTCTTTCTCACCGAAATGATGGCAATAATGGGTGGACACGCTGAGGGGCGAGTGAAAAGAGGTCCCAAGATACTCCCGTAAACCAAAAAAGAGATAAGCGACTCGAGATTCCTTAAGCCCCCCGCTCGTTGAGCCAGATTGTCCGCCGATAATCATCAAAAGAATCAAAATCGTCATGACGGCAGGAGGAACCCCTTGATAAGAGGGAAGCGACGTAAAGCCCGTGGTCGTAATAGCGCTCACGAATTCGAAGAAGCCATAGCGAACGCCCAAAGCGGCACTATGATAAGAGACGCCGAGGGAATAAGACAAAAGAGGAAAGGCGGTCACAAGCAAAATAAGAAAGACGCCAAATTCGTAATGGCAAAAAGCTTTTTTAATGTCCCCTTTGAGCAGAAAATAATGAACGACGAAGTTCCAACTACCAAGGATCATGAGGAGTTCTGTGACCAGTTCAATCCCGACGCTCTGATACCCCGCAATCGACGAAGGATTAGTCGAGAAACCGCCGGTCGATAAGGCCGACATTGCGGTGTTGACGGCATCGAACAAAGGCATGCCCGCCCAAAGATAAAGCAAGGTGCCGAAGATCACATAAAAAGTATAAATGGCAAAAATAAGACGCGACGACTTGCCAAGATTCGGCAATAAGCGATCGTTGTGTCCTTCTAGAAGATAGAGGCCGAATTCCGAATGATTCGCTAAAGCCGAGGTTAACACAAGCACGAGGCCAACCCCGCCGACAAACGACAAAAACGAACGATAGAAAAGAAACAAATGGCTCGTCGCAGACACATCGACCACTGATAAGCCCGTCGTCGATAGACCGCTGGTGGCCTCAAAGACGGCCTGGGAAAAGGAATAATGACCTTCAAAAAGCCAAGGGATCGATCCGATCAAGATGCCTAAGACCCAAACCATCACAAAAAGAAAGTTGTTTTGAAAGGGCGTAAAGCGGCCTTGTTTCCCCCGCAAAAGAAGCGACAAAAAGAAACCGACGGCAATGCTGCCGAAGCCCGGAATCAAAAAAGCATAAGCTTGGCTCAGTTCGCTCGGATAAAAAGGAAGCATAATGAGCGGGGCTAAACAAATGACCCCAATGAGAATCAGGAAAAAGCCGAAGTAACCAAGAAGAAGCAGCGACGAGGAAGCCTTCTGTTGCTCGAGATCCTTCATATTTCTCTCCGAAGAAAGTCGACCACTTTCTTTTGCGAAGATAAGGCGCTCGCCACTATCAAAGTGTCACCGGCCTTAATCGTGGTATCGCCACGGGGGATCACCACTTCGGGATCACGGAAAATGCAGCAAATATTGCCCTCGATCGGCAAAGCTAGGTTTTTTAAACTTTGGTTGACACAAGCGAAAGTGGTTTTGATTTTTATCTCGGTGATCACTACTTTCTTGTTTTCGAGCGACAGCGAATTCACGAGCGAGGAGACATCGCTCTCCCCTTGAATCTTGTCGGCCAATAGGTAAGAAGCGCTGATGGGCGAATCGATGCCCATAAGGCGAAAGGCGCTGACTTTGCCAGGGTTGTTCACCGTACAAATCGCTTTTTGAATTTGAAAGATTTCCTTGCTCAATCGGCAAACGACAAAATTGTCGACATCGCGTTCGAGCAGCGAAATCACGAGGTCAAAGTGGCTGATTCCCGCCTCCGCGAGGGTGTATATTTTTAAAGGGTCACTCACCAAAACGTCGATGCCATGGCGTTCAGAAAGGATTTTGGCGGTCTCATAATCTTCGTTAATGACAACGAGATGGTTTTCTTTCCCATCAAAGGCGGAAATCACAAAGTCCGCTTCTTCTTTGCCACCGCAAATAAGGATTCTCATAGGTTCCCTTTCTTTTCGCCGTTCAAAATCGCCTCATAAGCATCGTGAGCCAACAGAGAAGGCGAAATCACCCGGAACCGGGGATCGTGCAAGAGTAAGGCTTTCTTTTCGTCATGTAAGCGGACCACGATGAGCCGAGCTTTCGACAGAAGCGCGACGAGAGACGCCACGTAAATATTGACCGAGTCGTCCTCGGTGACAATGATGCATTGCGAAGCTTCTTTGATATGGGCTTTGGCCAAGACATTTTCATCCGTGGCATCCCCTTCTAAAAAGAAACCGGTATAGTTGGCATCCACTTTCTTAAAGGCATTTTTGTCCTTGTCGACGAGGGTGGTATAAAAGCCTTTGGAAGAGTTTTCATAGGCGAGCGATGCCCCCAAGCGAGAGGAGCCGATGACAACAGTTAAAGAGGTCATATCGCTATTTTTCTTCTTAATGAGGGACATTTTGATCTCCTAAGCTATGGGCCGCAAGCTTTTGATATATTTGACATTGACGATCAGCGTGACGTCTTCCAAAGTTCGAAATGTCCAAAAATCGCCATCGATGGCGAGAAGCTTTCCGTTAAAACCGAGCAACCCCGTTTGCGTTTCTGCGAGATTGACATAGAAACTTTGGCCTAGAAACTTTTCCATCCTCTATTTCCTCCGTTTATTATTTTGCATGTTTGCGCTTTAAAGAAACTAGAGGTCTTTTCAGCCAAAGATATAAAGAAAATATAAAGAACAAGAAGCCGTTGATTAGCAGATTTGGACTCCTCTTTTCCACCTATGAAAAAACGACAATTCATTATTGTAAACGTCGAGGAGTGAAGATTTCTAATCGATAATGAACTTCCCAACAAAAAGGTTATGGGATATTACGGAGCGTTCCCTCAAGGCAGATAGCTTGTTATCGCTTAGCGTCGAAAGCCGGCCGCTTCAACTCGGCTCCATGAGGGGGATCGGTCGAAATGTAGGTTGCGTAAGTTGAAACTTCCGATGGGGTTATCTTCTTCTCAGCAAAATCATCAAAGAAAACACCTGAAAAGAGCGAGGCGCCCCCGAAAACGCCAACAAGGCGAATCTTAATGCCGCTCTTTGCTAACGCCGATCCTTTCGAAAAGGGGGGCAAAGCCCCGTTCGCACACAGCCTTTAACAAGGAGCCAATCCCTTTGGGATGCCGCGACATGGACGCAGGCTTCACGATGTGATTTTTCAAGGAAGCCCCTCCCATCGACAGAGTTTTCTTGCACCCGCATGGCGAAGGCTCGCAAGTCAGCTTTTGCGAAGCCGACGCAACATCCTTTCCGCCATTACAAAAGTACCGATTGAAGATTCTCATCTACCATGAATTGAATCGAATTCATGATAATGCGATGATTGATTTTCGCACCCCCCATTTCCTTCCCGCGTTTCGTGGTTGCCTCTATCGGAGGCAAAAAAAGCCTCCTATTCACATAACGTGGATAAGAGGCCTTTGAATTTCGATGGTGCCTCCTGCCGGACTTGAACCGGCACGGGTTACAAGCCCAGCGGATTTTGAGTCCGCCCTGTATACCATTTCAGCAAGGAGGCATTTTCGTGAGATGTCGGCTTCGCGTTTCGGCTCGGCCGGCGCTTCGCCTGCGGGCCTGTCAATTTTTGCAGAATGGCGCCGAACGGGGCTCTTTGGAGACGGGCAGGACGCGCTTACTCGAGAACAGGTGGCTCTTGTTATCGAATCACTCTTCTAGAATGCGCTTTTTTATCCGTTTTCCCTCGTTTTCGAGGGATGTCGATGGCAATTTGGTACGGCTGAGAGTCTTTTAAGTCTCTTGCGTCTACCATTTCACCACTTAGGTAGTTCATCGAGGGGCTTTGCCCCACGATGCGTTTTCAGCGCGTTAAGGATTATAGAATAAGATGGCGAAAAAACCAACAATCTTCTTTCTTGGTCAAGAAGAGAAGGGGATTTCAAATCGAATGAACGACATCGTTATAGAATGGTGAAGAAATATACTCTGTCACATCATTAAGGAGGATTTTGCTCTCGAGTCGGGAGTTTCCACCAAAGAAAAGAGTGAACAGCATCCGGACGCCGACAATTAAGGCGCCAGCCCTGACAGAACGATCATCAATCGTTTTCTTGTTCTTCGGAGGAACGACCACCCCTAGGGTAGGAAAAAAGAGATCTCGAAGTTTTTCATCGAATCGAGAGGTTGAAGAAAGGAGCACCCCGCCAAAGAGAGGGATATGCTCTTCAACCAAAACCATCAAGTTTTTTGAAAACTGTTTGGGATCCATCCGCCCAAGAAGAGCGGCAAGGGGTGAAAGAAGCGTTATACATTGGTCTTCCAAAGCCCCCAAAACTGCATCAAGAGACTGGTAGTGAAGGTAAAAAGTAGACCTATTGATATCGGCCTGATGGACGATATCTGAGACCAGAATATTCTCAAAAGATTCCTTTTGAAGGAGGTCTAGCATCGCTTTTTCAATTTGTGACTCTGTCTTTCGATATCGTCGGTCCGAAACCGCCATATAAAATCCTTCTTTTTCTCGTCATTATCGACTTATTTATTTTGCCATACATTTAAATGCGTGTATAGTTTTTTGTCTATTAATAGTCAAAAGTCTATTTATAAATAATCAAAAAAACGTATGAAAAAAGGCGCCATTTTCATGACGTCTATTTTTCTTGGTGCGCCCGAGGCGATTCGAACGCCTGACCCTAAGCTTCGGAGGCTTATACTCTATCCATCTGAGCTACGGGCGCATATTGTCTGGTGCACTGGATGAGATTTGAACTCACACCGGTTGCCCGACTAGCTCCTGAGACTAGCGCGTATACCAATTCCGCCACCAGTGCACGCTTAAGTAATATACCCTCAAACAGCCAAAAAGTCGAATATCGTTTGCAATAATTCCGTATTTTCTTCTCCAGCTTTCTCCAAATCCATCTTTAAACCAATCGGCCCGTCAGGACTAGTTAATTTTTTCTCCCAAAGTTCATTAATATAATCCTCAGATTTTATCGAAAGAAAACATTGATGACCTCTTCCTGGAAGGTTCAAATAAGCGACATTCTTCTGCCCATGAAGGTCTTTCTCCAAAGAGAGCCTTCCCGCAGCTAAAGGAACCATTTTGTCCTGGTCCCCTTGGATATAAAGGACAGGGCAATTGCTCTTTTTCAGGACATCGCTGGCGGCTAAATTCCCAGACTTTCCAAGTCGAACCCATAAGTAAATTTTGGTCAAAAGAAGAAAAATGCCTGGCCGCAGCTGAGGAACAAGTGCTTTATACTCATCTGAAACCCTATTAAAACCCGAAATCGAGACAACACGTTTGACCTTATACACAGGGTTTGAGGCAATTAGGGCAGCATAGCCACCCCAAGAGTGTCCGACAACGTATCTTTCGTATCCTTGGGCCGCCGGATCATGGTCGAGCCAATCAAAAAACGCTTTTTGATCATTCACCACTTGCCCCATTCCATAGATGTAGGGTCCTTCGCTTTCCATGCAACCGGTATAATCAAAAGCATAGACCAAGTAGCCTTGCTTGGCGAAGAGACAAATCGTTTTTGTATAAGCGTTTCTCCCTGAGCCAATTCCCTCGAAAAAAATCAAAACTCCTCGATAAGGTCCGGGACCAAAATGGTAACGAGAACCTCTTAAAATCCAACGTCCCGAACGAAAAGAAAAATCCTTTTTTTCGATATTAAATTGACGTTCAAGAAAATAGGGATAAGCCGGAGATCCGTCCGAGCGTGTATGGCAAAGATATCTATCGGAAATATGGGCAATAATAAAGTACAAAGAAAGCAACGTAATCATTTACGATGACCAAATTGGAGTTCAAAGAAAGCCCTTAAAGGTTTTCCGTTTGTCAGAGCAACAAACGCTAAAATTGTCTTTTCGCTGAGACCAATCATCCCTGCCATACGAATAGGCGAATCGAGCATCATCGCTACGATGTCGTTATTCTCCCTCTCGCTCTTGTCTGGCGAATAGCACCGTTTTACGATTTTCTTCTTAATCTTCTTACCAATGAAAGTACCTGAAATTTCTTCAAGAGTAGAGTTGAGGGTAAAAGGCCGCCGATGGCGATCATTTTGCACAGGTAAGGTGTGGCCTAAAATGCGCTCAAATTCATCATCAGAAACCCGAAACGCGCCTTTGCGGGCAAGGTTGTAATATGATGGCAACAACGAGCGTTTGTCCATGGCTTGATAAGGCGAAGTGACTTCGACGAATCCCGAAAGACGAATATCGAGACAGGAGGCTCCGATTTCAATCAGGTATTGACCGCCTTCGACCTGGAATCGTTCACCGGTGACATCGTAATGGGCAAAAGCGGAATAGGGCAGCGTAAAGATAATCGTCTTGCTCTTTCCCGCTTCAAGAAACACTTTAGCAAAACCTTTTAATTCACGAAGGGGCTTAAAGGTTTTCCCATTGCGAGCCGCGAGATAAAGCTGGATGGTTTCTCCACCATCGATTTTCCCGGTATTGGCAACTTTAAGTGAGACTTTTAAGGATTCGTCGACCTTCAAATCATCCTTTGAAAGTTTGAAATCGGAGTAAGTAAATCGAGAATAACTAAGGCCGTGTCCGAAAGGGAAAAGCACAGGGCGATCAGCGCTGCAATAGTACCGGTAGCCGACGAAAATACTCTCTTTATAAGGAGCGACATCTCCGGTTCCAGAATAAAAACCGTAAGAAGGAACATCGGCATAATGGAGCGGCCAAGTCTCGGCAAGCTTCCCTGAAGGATTCGCTTTGCCAAGCAAGACATTCTTAATCGCTTCACCGCCAGCTTCGCCGGGCAAATACGCGATGACAATCGCCTGAACTTTATCGGCGAACGGCATTTCAACCGGCGCCCCGCCTAAGAAAACGACAATGATGTTCTTGTTGACCGATGCCAAGGCATCAACCAAAGTGTATTGCTCTTCGGGAAGCCGCATATCGCGGCGATCATAGCCTTCGGTCTCATAGCCTTCAGGCAAGCCCAAGCAAAGGATGACTTTATCGTGGGTGGAAGCTAAATCGAGAGCGCTCAAAAGCAAGGCTTTCGCGTCCTCTTTGGGTGTTAGAGGATAGCCTGGCTCATATTTAACTTCTTTGCCGATGTCGCGGCCCGCATTAAGAGCGCCAAACAGTGTCACCAGATTGGTCGGAACGACTTTGCTAGAGCCGGCGCCTTGATAACGAAATTTCTTGCTCAAAGCGCCAATTAAACAAACATCATCCAAATTGTTTAATGGCAAAATATCTCCGTAATTCTTAGCTAAAACGATTGATTCCTCGGCAACCTTGAGTGCGGATTGATGGGAAATTCCTAGATTAAAAGCCTGCTTAGAAACCGGCCGGTCTCGAAGCCGAAGATTGAGAGTCACCATATGGAGGGCCTCTTCATTGACCGTTTCCATTTTGAGTTTGCCTTGTTTAGCGGCTTTGACGAGAGCTTTATCCCGCTGGATATGGCAAGGCATTTCCAAATCGAGTCCATGACTATGGGAAAGAATCGGATCATAGGTCGCGCCCCAATCGCTCATGACCACCCCGGTATAACCCCACTCGTTGCGAAGCACATCTTTTAGAAGCCAATCATTATCGGAAGAATAGACGCCGTTGATCCGGTTATAGGAACACATCACCGTCCATGGATTCGCGTCTTTGATAGCAATTTCAAAAGGACGAAGATAAATTTCGCGAAGGGCGCGCATATCGACTTCAGCGGAATAATTAAAACGACGATATTCTTGGTTATTGGCGGCAAAATGTTTCAAAGAGACTCCAACGCCTTGGCCTTGGACGCCCTCGATATAGCCTGCGGCCATCTTGCCAGCAAGCAAGGGATCTTCGGATAAATATTCGAAATTTCGCCCGCAAAGGGGATTGCGTTTGATATTGACCCCGGGCGCCAAAATGATATCCGTCTGCTGAGCTAAGCACTCTTTGGCAACGTTGACGCCCATCTCATGAAGAAGATCGGGATCCCACGAACAAGCGGTTAAGCAAGGAGCAGGAAAGCAAGTGGCAGGAACCGATCCGCCAACCAATTCGCCGTTATCGGGAACGGCGCTGCCATCAGGCTTTCTTAGCCCAAGGGGGCCATCATGCATTTCAAGCGGTTTGATTTCCGCTTTTTTCACACCAAAAGTGTGCCAATCTCCATCGCCATAGAGAAGGTAAACTTTTTGCTTCAAGGTCAGTTTTTTGACTATCGTCTTCGCCTTCTCAACAGTGAAATCCACGTTCAATACCTCCAGAATCCCATTTAGAAATCTTTTTTAATCAGGTTCCCGTTGCCATCATAACGGATATCGCCCGTGAGGATCATAATCCCTTCAACCAACCCCCAAACAAACGAGATCGGCCAAAAAACGATGCAGCAGGTCAAGACCACCTGGACCACGGCTTTGCTCGTGTAACCCAGATAAAAATTATGAACGCCGAAACTGCCGAGGAAAATCCCAAAGAGGCCGGCCGCCAAAGCGCTTTTCTCAACCGGGACGTCATCGGTGGAACCATCCGAATCATCGGCTTTCTTAATATAGGCTCCGCAATGAGGGCAATAGGAAGCGTCATTCGGGACTTCTTTCCCGCATTTTAAGCAAAACATAAAGATTGTTTTCCTAGATGGTATTTTAGCGTTTTTCCCCACATACTTCCATAAAAGGGATTGCTATAATAGGCGTTATGGAACAAATAATTTATTTAGCAGGTGGCTGCTTCTGGGGCGTCGAGGCATATTTCAAGCAGTTGAAAGGCGTTCTCGATACGAAAGTTGGCTATGCAAACGGCAACACCGCTTTTCCGAAATACGAAGATCTAAAAAACGGAAAAGCAAACCATGCAGAAACCGTGAAGATTGTCTACGATGACAGCGTGATTTCTCTCGAGAAACTGCTCGAACATTATCTCCGTTTTGTCGACCCCTACGCTCACGATCAGCAAGGCAATGACATTGGCCACCAGTATCGAGCCGGTATCTATTACACTAATCTGATGGACGGGATTCGGGCTGATAGTTATTTTTCCGATCATCTCCACGAGGGTTGGACGATCGAAATCAAACAAATGGACAACTTTTATCCGGCCGAGGAATACCACCAAGACTATCTCGATAAAAACCCCGGTGGTTATTGCCATGTCAATCTCGCTTTAGCTAAGCCAAAAGAAAAGAAGTAAACATGGAAGACTACATACCTTATCTTCGCAAGAAAATTGGCCATGAACCTTGTCTCACAGTTGGTTTAAGCGTCCTTGCCATCGACCCTCAAGGGCGAATCCTCATCGAAAAACGGCGGGATAATGGGCTCTATTGTTTGCCAGGTGGATCAATAGATTACGAAGAAAAAGTCTTGGATGGACTCAAACGCGAAACCAAAGAAGAAACGGGGATATCCCTGCAAAAAGCCACTCTATTCATGATTCAAAGTGGAAAAAGGATGACGCTCCACTATCCGAACGGCGATGTTACAAGCTATGTCGTCCTCACCTTTTACTGCCCGCTTGATCAAAAAGCCGCTATCATCAAACCCCATGACGAGGAATCGAGTGAAGTTTTCTTCTGCCCCGCGGAAAACCTCCCCGATGAAAAATTTTTCTTACCAGGCGATGTAATCGTCTTGCAAAAATACTTTCGCAAAGACTTCAGCGTCGCAGTGAACTAAAAAACCTCGGCCGAAGCCAAGGTCATTTCCGATTTGGTGGAGCGTAAGAGGATCGAACTCTCGACCTCCTCCATGCCATGGAGGCGCTCTCCCAGCTGAGCTAACGCCCCAAATCCGGTACTGATTGCGCTAAACGCGCATTGATAAGGATAGAAGCCGAGCGCTTCTTTGTCAACAATTTGCTTTTATTTGTTGTCCGAAGGAGCAGGATTGGCTCCGGCGGGGGCATTTATGCTCGGCGAAGAAGCGCCATTAGGCGTGTTTGCTGCTCGTGAAGTATCCGGAAGAACCGCGGTGATTTCGCCTTTATAGAGGACTTTGAGCAAAATCGGGGTGAGAAAAGAAGAAACCAAGATCAAAATCAGAGTGAAAGGCATAATTTTGTCGCTGATCAAGCCCGAATCGACCCCAGTTTGGGCTGTGACGATGAGAACCTCGGCTCGAGCCATCATGCCAACGCCAATTCTCGCCGAATCTTTGAAACTGAACCGACACATCAAAGCGCCGCTTCCCGCCCCAAGCACCTTGCCAAGGAGGCCGACGAAAACCCAAATCAAACCGAAATAAAGGAACATCGGGTTGCTAAAGAAAGTCGAGAAATCACCCGAGTACATTTTCATCGCCACCGAGGCGAAGAAAATCGGAACGAAGAAAACGTTTGCGGTCGTTTCGGCCCGATGGTCGATGTATTCTTTTGGCGAGGTAGCCGAAAGAATCAAGCCTGCGACATAGCCGCCGGTGATATCTGCGATTTGAAAGAAGCCTTGAGCGACGAAAGCCCAAAGGAAGCAGAAAGCTAAAGAATAAATCGGAATACGGATATGATGCGGATATTTCTGGCCAAGATGGTTGAAGAAGAGACGAACCAAATGCGAAATGCCCCAAGAAATGAGAAAGAAGACCGCCATATTCACAATGACAACAATTGGAACCACATACTCGGGAAGAGCTGAGCCGCTAATGCTCGTGATAATGAATTCAAGAAGATTGAAATCGCTGCCGCCAGTCGAAGAGCCCGAAAGAGAAATGATGAGCGAAAGAAGAACGATGCCAATCACATCGTCGATGATGGCGGCCGAGACGATGGCATTGCCCACCCGGGTTTCCAGCTTGCCAAGCTCTTTCAAGGTCGCAACGGTGATTGAGACCGATGTCGCCGAGAGAATAACGCCATAATAGAGGTCAGTATAAATGGGGTTGGTGACACCAGCCGGAGCGGCTAAGCCACCAAAAACACGGAAGCAATAAGCAACAACAAAGCCAAAAGTCATCGGGAAGATAACCCCGAGAGAAGTGATGACCATCGCGGCACCGCCAACGGCTTTGACGGCTTTTAAATCCGTTTCAACGCCGGCGCTAAACAAAATCATGATAACGCCAAATTTAGCCAAGATGCCAATACCATCACTAATATAGGAATAAGAACCGAAAATGCTTTCCCATGTTTTGCTATTTGGCATAAAGCTAATCAAGCCAACCAAAAGCCCGGCAACAAGGAAGCCGATGACTTGGGGCAACTTCAGTTTAGAAAAGCCAATCGAGATTGCTTTGGTCAAAATCAGAATGAGGGCAACCGGGAGCAAGAGCTGATAAGCTTGACCCGTTGTTGACGGGTTTGCGGCCGCTAGAATCGAATTAATGAAATCCATAATGTCCACCTGCGACCTCGATTATAGGAAGTTTTGATGTAACCTGTTAGGAAAAAATCAAGTTCGTGAAAACTTTTTTACTCTGGTATGCGATAATCAAAGGTATTGTAAGGAAATACATCCATGAAAATGATGCTATTCGCTGTTCTCGAAAGAGGACGAGATACCGATGCGCTCTACTCAACGCTCATTGCCGATGGTTACAACGGGACCTTAATTAAAACCCAAAGCCTTAAACACGTTTTGCAAAACGAGGATTTATCAAAAGCTGCCGCACTTTCGCTCAGCGAAATCGCTGAAGATACCCATGAACCCGGCCAAAACTCCACGATGTTTTTGATTGTCGATCAAGAAAAACTCCCCCGCCTCCAAGACGATATTCGCCGTCTCAGCGGCAACTTCCAGAAAATCCATGGCGCCATGTTCGTAGTTCCTATTCAAGGATTTGAAGGCTCTTTCTAAACACTAAAAAACCGGAAATACCTTGCAAAAGGCCTCCGGTTTTCTTTTTCACTTCACTTCAGCGTCAATAGCGTCTTTCTTTTTCGCGTCATCGTCGTCATCGTCATCATCGTCTTCGTCATCGTCGTCACCATCATAGAGAATACCTTTCTCACGCAAATGCCGACGGATTGCTTCGTCGATCGGGCCAAAGGCCATGTAATAAACAGGAATGCTGAAGAAGATTACCCATTCCGGATGCCATAAGCCATAGACTACGCCAAGCAAGAGGTATATCGCTGTAACAAGAACCGGGAAGGCAAAGGCGCAAAAACGTCTTTTCTTGAGGGCAGCCACAAAAGTAGAAGCCAAAGGAATAAGGAAGAAAACAATCCAGCAACTCCCCCAGCCTAAGCGAACGTTGGGAATCAAAAATCCACACAAGAGATAGGCGGCAGTCGCTAAGATCGTCACGACAGAAGAAACAATCGATTCAGCGACGTGATAGCGATGGGCGCGGGCCCGCTCTTTGTCAATGTTCTCACCATCATAAACCACCCCGTCGTTGACGTGGATGCCCGTGCCGTCGATATGGACTTCGTTTTTCTTCGAGGTGACGTGGATGCCAGACGAATCAATCGATCCTTCGCTAGATCCGTCTTTAAAATGGATACCACTTGAATCGATATGAACCTCGCTTTTTGCGTTGGCGGGGTTTCCTTCGTCTTCGGCTTTCTTTTCCTCTTTCTGAGAGGTGTCAGCCTTTTTATCCTCCGAAGGAGCGCCTTCCGTTTTCTCTTGTTGCCCTGCTTCGGATGCATCTTTTTCCTCTTCTTGAGGTTTCACCTGTTCTTTAACAATCTCATCCACCGATTCATCGGTGTTAAGAAGATCGTCAAGGGAGACGCCGTAGAGTTTGGCTAAACAGATCAGATTGTCGGTATCGGGCGAAGCTTCGGCCCTTTCCCATTTGCTGACTGCTTGACGGGATAATCCTAATTTGGCGGCGAGTTCCTCTTGGGAGAATCCGCTTTTCTTGCGGAGATCCACCAGTCGGTTAGCGATTTCGATGTTCATAGTTCACATCCTCCTTATCGACGAGCTCATCTTAGCGGAAAAACGCCGATATATGCCACCAACTCTGCTTTTCATCGTCCGCAACTTTTGGTTGCCTTTTTTATTCTACGCCCCTTAAAAAGAATAGGGAAACAAGAAAAAAGGACGGACTTTCGCAGGGATATCCATCCTTTCGCCAACACTATTTCTTCTCTTCGACAACATCATTCGGATTCGGATAAACATTCCGCTGCGGATTGTGACGGAGAGGCTTGCCGCATTTCGGGCAATAGACGAATCCCTTTGGATACCAAGGCCGATAACCAAGATCTTCCGAATCATATTCGAATACGCAGCCACAATATTCGCATTTGATTTTGAAGTGGGTATATGTCGGATTCTCATCGATTTTGATGGCCATAAATTGCCTCCAAGGTTTTTGGCGCGCCCGAGCCGATTCGAACGGCTGACCCCTTCCTTAGGAGGGAAGTGCTCTATCCAGCTGAGCTACGGGCGCAACGGGGTTATTGTAACACCTCAAAAAGCCGAATGGCATTCTTCGACGTTCCTTCCGCTAAAAGAATAAGAAAAACCACCGATAAATCGGTGGTTTTGCTTTCAAGTGGTCGGAACAGCGGGGCTCGAACCCGCGACCTCTTGGTCCCGAACCAAGCGCACTACCAACTGTGCCATGTCCCGACTGTGCGCGTTTTCTCGCGTGGGATAATATACCACTTCGAAAACGGAATTAAAAGAGAGTCTTCTGGTTTGTTTCGCCCATTCCATCGAGACCGCCGAGTTTACGCAACACTTCAATGTCGCTTTGGCTCAGTTTGGTTCGATCGCGGAGATCCTCGATCGAGATGAAAGGACCATCTTTGCG